>NZ_VITO01000013.1:33632-201035 GCF_007828025.1 Nitrospirillum bahiense | reverse complement strand
GGCGATGCGGATCATGATGGGGTTCCTATCGGTTCGGTGGGGGGCTTCAGCGGCCCCGGTTGGTTCATGCCTGGTTATAAGCACCCACCGTGCCAGCGGAACGGCGCCGACACTGTTCCGTCACTAAAACTCAATGAATTCAGTGCATTATAAGAAAATCGGGAAATAACCATGGTCGTAGGCCTTTTTGCATAGACCTTTTCTGTGGCCATCAGTTGCTTACCGCATCGCACCCTTGGGATAGGGCTTTCTATTAATGCATTGCATTACGCAACAGTTCGCATTCCACTCACCTCACCCATGTCCGCCGATCGCGGCACTTCTTCTTTCGACGCTCCCCATACGGGTGGGTGATGGGCGAGAACCCGGACTCGTGTTAGGGTCCCGCGGGATATCACGCTCGTAAACACCCCGGTGGGCTCGCCCACCGCATCGCCAAGTACCCTCCGGAGACATGTTCCTATGGCCAAGGCCTCTGCCACCCCCGTCCTCGTTGTTGACGACTACGCCACCATGCGCCGCATCGTGCGCAACCTGCTGACCCAGATCGGCTTTACCCAGATTGAAGAGGCCGCCGATGGTGCGGAGGCCCTGGGCAAGCTGCGCGGCTCCAACGTCGGCCTGGTCATTTCCGACTGGAACATGGAGCCCATGACCGGCCTGCAGCTGCTGAAGGAAGTGCGCGCGGACGTCCGCCTGAAGAGCACGCCCTTCATCATGGTCACCGCCGAATCGAAGACCGAGAACGTCGTTGCCGCCAAGGAAGCCGGCGTCAACAACTACATCGTGAAGCCGTTCAACGCCGAAACGCTGAAAAAGAAGATCGAGAGCGTCCTCGGCACGCTGGAGTAACCCGCATGGGCCAGAAGACGGGTGTGGTTGAAACGGCGGCCATCACGGCCGCCGATTACACGGCCATTGAGGCCGAGCTGCTGAACGATCCGCGGACCCGCGCCTTTCTGGAAAAGCGCGACGCCCACATGCGGAATCTGGGCGCCTCGGCGGGCGGTGACCTGCTGGGCGCGTTACGGGCCGAGGTCGGCAAGCTGCAGTCCATGAGCCATCAGCTGAGCGACGGCAGCATCGCCATCGCCGGCCAGCATCCGCACATGCACATGATGCGGCAGGAACTGCGGCAGCTGTCCTCGCACATCGAGCAGACCAAGCAGGAAATCGCCCAGATGGTGCCCAAGGATTCGGCCAACAGCCGTATCCTGGCCGCCACCTCGGAGCTGGACGCCATCGTCACCGCCACGGAACGGGCGACCAGCGACATCCTGTCCGCCGCAGAGGCCATCCAGGCCACCACCGAACGTCTGGCCCGCACCGGCCACATCGACGTGATCGAAATCGCCACCGATATCGAAAACCACGTCATGTCCATTCTGCTGGCCTGCAGCTTCCAGGACATCACCGGCCAGCGCACCACCAAGGTGGTGAACACGCTGCGCTATATCGAGCATCGCGTGGCCGCGATGATCGGCATCTGGGGGGTGGAAGGCAACGGCGACCCGATGATGTCCACCAAGCCCGGCGACACCCGCCCGGACGCCCACCTGCTGAATGGCCCGGCCCTGACGGACGTCAGCCAGGACAACATCGACGCCCTGTTCAACGCCACCGGTGGCGAGGCGCCCAAGCCGGCCAAGCCCGCTGGTCCCAGCAGCCAATCGGACATCGACGCCCTGTTTGATTGAGATTGCCGCCGCAGAGCGGCACGCCAGCGCCTGAACGTGTTGAAAGCGGTCCCTCAAAGGCCGCTTTCGCATTTTCGGGCCTTGCGATTTCATCGCCTTGGGCACACCCTGCGACTTGACCATTTGGTCAGGTTATGGCGGTGTCCCCATGCCACCCTGGTGGTATCGCCCTATCCCACCTTCCGCATCCCCGGATCAGGAGACGCCGACGGCCATGACCGCCCCCCCGCCCGCCCCGGCCCCCACACCGGCCCCCTCTGCGGCCCCCACTGCGGCCGTGCCTGAGCTGTTCGCCGCCGCCGCGGCCGCGCGCGGCCATGCCCATGCGCCCTATTCCCGTTTCCTGGTGGGGGCGGCCCTGCGCACGCCGGACGGCGCCGTCTTCGCCGGCGGCAATGTGGAGAACGCGGCCTATCCGCAGGGCCAGTGCGCGGAGGCCAGCGCCATCGGCGCCATGGTGGCGGGCGGAAAGAAGCGCATCGCCGAGATCGTGGTCATCGGCGCGCCGGCCGACCCGTCCGCCGACACGTCGGGCCTGTGCACACCCTGCGGCGGCTGCCGCCAGCGCCTGCGCGAATTCTCCACCCCCGACACCCTGATCCATGTGGCCGGGCTGGAGGGGGTGCGCGCCACCTTCACCATGGACCAGCTGCTGCCCTTCTCCTTTGGGCCGGACAACCTCAGTTTCTAATCTGGTAGCGCCATGACCGATCCCCAGTCGCCAGAAGGACAGGCCCTGGCCCGCCGCGCCCTGCCGCTGCTGGACCTGACCAGCCTGAACGAGGAAGAGGACGAGGCCACGACCGACGCGCTGTGCGCCCGGGCGGTCAGCCCCGCCGGCCGCGTGGCCGCCGTCTGCCTGTGGCCCAGCTTCGTCCCCCAGGCGCGCGCGCGGCTGGCCGGAACGGGGGTGCGCATCGCCACGGTCGTGAACTTCCCCGGCGGCAGCCTGTCACCGGAAAAGGTGGCGGAGCAGACATTGGCCGCCCTGGCCGACGGCGCCGACGAGATCGACGTGGTCATCCCCTATCACAGCATCATGCACTACCCCAACAGCACCCAGCCGGATGAGGTGCTGGCCGCCACGCGCGAGGCGGCGGGCGACGCCGTCATGAAGGTCATCCTGGAAACCGGCAGCCTGGCCAAGCCCGTCTTCATCGAAAAGGCGGTGGAGATCGCCGTGCGCAACGGTGCCGATTTCCTGAAGACCTCCACCGGCAAGGTGCAGATCGGCGCCACCCTGGGGGCCGCCCGCATCATGCTGGAGGCCTGCCGCGACAGCCTGACGCCCGACGACGACGGCAATCCCCGCCGGCCCGTGGGCTTCAAGGCCTCCGGCGGCATCCGCGACCTGGACGGGGCGCGGGACTATCTGGCGCTGGCCGACAAGATCTGCGGTCCCGGCTGGGTCAGCCCCGCCACCTTCCGCTTCGGCGCCTCGGGCCTGCTGGATGCCCTGCTGGCAGCCCTGGGCCAGGGCGACGGCCGGCCGGCGGCCACCAGCGGGTACTGAGCCCCCTTTCATCGACCTTCCGCGCCGCCCCTCCGGCGGACGCCCCCATACGCGAACGGACCATTCCATGCTTCCCCAAGAAATCATCCGCCAGAAGCGTGACGGCGGCCGCCTGGCCGCCGCGGACATCACCGACTTCGTGCGCGGCCTGACCGACGGCCGCGTCACCGAGGGCCAGGCCGCCGCCTTCGCCATGGCCGTCTATTTCCAAGGGCTGGAGATGGAGGAGCGCGTGGCCCTGACCCGCGCCATGACCCAGTCCGGCACGGTGATGGAATGGCGGTCGCAGAACCTGCCCGGCCCCATCCTGGACAAGCATTCCACCGGCGGCGTGGGCGACAAGGTCAGCCTGCTGCTGGCGCCCCTGGTGGCGGCCTGCGGCGGCTTCGTGCCCATGCTGTCCGGCCGGGGCCTGGGCCACACCGGCGGCACCTTCGACAAGATGGAAAGCATTCCCGGCTATGTCGTGCAGCCGGATCTGGAGAGGCTGCGCCAGGTGGTGCGCGAGGTCGGCTGCGCCGTCATCGGCGCCACCTCCGACCTGGCGCCGGCCGACCGGCGCCTCTATTCCATCCGCGACGTGACCGCGACGGTGGAAAGCATTGACCTCATCACCGCCAGCATCCTGTCCAAGAAGCTGGCCGCGGGGCTGGACGGCCTGGTCATGGACGTGAAGTTCGGCAGCGGCGCCTTCATGGCCAAGTACGATGACGCCCAGGCCCTGGCCCGCAGCATCGCCAGCGTGGCGCGCGGCGCCGGCCTGCCCACCGTGTCGCTGCTGACCGACATGAACGAGGTGCTGGGCACCACCGCCGGCAACGCGGTGGAGGTGGCGGAGTGCGTGGCCATCCTGAAGGGCGAGGCGCCGGAGGCCCGCCTGTGGGAAGTGACGCGGGAGCTGACGGCCGAGCTGGTGCTGCTGGGCGGTCTGGCCGCGGACCTGGATGAGGCGCGGGCCAAGGTGGACCGGGCCCTGGCCGACGGCAGCGCCGCCGACCGCTTCAGCCGCATGGTGACCGCCCTGGGGGGCCCGGCCGACTTCCTGGAGCGGTCCGACACCTATCTGGCCGCGGCACCGGTGGTGCGCGACATCCATGCGGCGGAAGCGGGCACCGTCATCGCCGTGGATACCCGCGCCGTCGGCATCGCCGTGGTGGCCCTGGGCGGCGGCCGCACCCGGCCGCAGGACGGCGTGGACCATCGCGTCGGCTTCACCGGCATCGTGGGATTGGGCGACCAGGTCGATCCAACCGGCCGGCCGCTGGCCCGCGTGCACGCCGCCACCGAGGCGGACGCCGATGCCGCCGTGGCGGCTTTGCGCCAGGCCTTCACCCTGGGCGCCGGACCGGCCACGCGCGGCCCCACGGTGACGGAACGCATCGTCGGCTGACCACCTGGCCGATGCCCCGTCCATCATTGGCTAAAGCGGGCGCCGCCCGGTGGCACCCATGTATCAGGGGGCGTGACCGTCCCCTGATTTCAGAACTCGCCGACGGGGAATACCAGCGGGTCTTGGCGGCTTGACCGCCACTATCGGGGGCATCCTTTCGGATCCGGCCGCCTGTTCTCGCATTTATTGCATTCTTGACGGTAAACGGCCATGATTCGCCCGCGTCGTTGGGCTGTCGGAATGACTACCCGCGACTCGCCCCCTGGTCCCCTGAGACGCCGGCCCGCCGGCCCTCGCCGCCTTGAAGTCCGCCGCCCCCATGGCCACCGATCTCAGCAAGATCCAGACCCTGCTGGTTGATGCCGACCTGAACACCCGGCGCATCCTGCGCGCCATGCTGGCCCGCATGGGCATGGACAAGGTGACGGAACACGCCAACCTGACCGACGCCGCCGGCAGCCCGGCCACCATAGACCTGGTCATCCTGGACGCCGACCAGGCGGAGGGGGCCGCCCTGCGCTGGATCCACGCCATCCGCCACGGCCTGACGACGCTGAACCCCTTCGTGGGCGCCATCGTCATGACCTGGAACCCCACCCAGCAGATGATGATCCGCTTCGCCGGTTCCGGCGCGGACGACATCCTGGTGAAGCCTTATTCGCCCAAGCAGGTGCAGGACCGGCTGGTCAACCTGATCGAGAACCGCAAGAAGTTCGTCGTCACCAGCGACTATATCGGGCCGGACCGCCGCCGCAGCCCCCGCGAGGGACAGGTGGTGCAGCTGATCGACGTGCCCAACCCCCTGCGCCTGAAGTGCACGGGGGAGTTCGACCGCGTGAACATCCATGAGCTGACGGCCCACGCCGCCCAGGTCATCGATTCGGAAAAGGTCATCCGCCACGGCTTCCAGGTGGCGTTCCTGGTTGAATTCGCCCTGCCCGGCCTGTCGGTGCACCCGCCGGAAAAGCGCGCCATGGACCACGCCCTGCGGGCGGCCCATGTGCTGGAAGACCTGGAGCGGCGCCTGCCCCCGGGGGAGCTGCGGCTGGAGGCCACCACCCACATACGCCGCATGGAAAACCTGCTGGGCATCCTGAAGACGCGCGGCGCCCTGCCCGCCGACGAGGTGGAGGCGCTGCGCCGCGAGGCCCACGCCCTGATGGGGCTGACCAGCCGGGTGGACGATCCGGAAAAGCGTATGAACGAGGTGCTGGCCGCCGTCGTCGGCTATCGCACCCGGCTGGACCAGCTGACCCTGGCCAAGACCACCGAGGCGGCGGCCTCTGCCGGCGGCGCCGGCGCGTAAGCCCCCTGCGGCCCCCGAGATCCCCTGCGGCATAAGCCCGCCGGGATCCAAGCCGGTGGCGCCCCTGGGCCCACCCACGCTATGGTTGCCGCCCGCCCCATCCCCGAGCCCGTCCCCGAAGCCCATGGCCCCGCACGACCACGACCATCCCAAGTCCGCCCCGGCGCAAGGCCATGACCATGGACATGAACACGGCCATGATCATGGCTGTACGGGGCATGACCATGGGCACGGCCATCATGACCACGGCCCCGGCGTGCATGATCATCAAGGCCATGATCACGGTCACGATGATGGACATGGCCACGACCATGACGGCCATGATCATGACCACCATGGCCACAGCCATGGGCTGGGCGGCCACCACCACGCCGCCCCGGCCGACGCCGGCACGGCCTTCGCCATCGGCATCGCCCTGAACCTGGCCTATGTCGGGGCGGAGGCATTCTACGGCTTCGTCAGCAACTCGCTGGCCCTGCTGGCCGACGCCGGCCACAACCTGTCCGACGTGCTGGGCCTGGCCGCCAGCTGGGTGGCGGTGATCCTGGCGCGGCGCCGGCCGTCCAGCCGCTACACCTATGGCCTGGGCGGCAGCTCCATCCTGGCGGCGCTGGCCAACGCGGTGGCGCTGTTGCTGGTCACCGGCGGCATCGCCTGGGAAGCGGTGCGCCGCTTCAGCGAACCAGAGCCCGCCGCCCCCACCATCATGATGTGGGTCGCGGCCGGCGGCATCCTGGTCAACGGCGGCACGGCCCTGCTGTTCATGCGCGGGTCGGAGCATGACCTGAACCTGCGCGGCGCCTTCCTGCACCTGGCGTCCGACGCCCTGGTCACGCTGGGCGTGGTCATCGCCGGCGCGTTGATCCTGTGGACGGGATGGAACTGGCTGGACCCGGTCATCAGCCTGGTGATCAGCGTGGTCATCGTGCTGGGCACCTGGTCGCTGCTGCGCGAATCGCTGAACCTGGCCCTGGACGCCGTGCCCGCCGGGGTGGACCTTGCCGCCGTGCGCGCCTACCTGGCGGCCCTGCCCGGCGTGGCCGAGGTGCACGACCTGCACGTCTGGGCGCTCAGCACCACCGACACGGCCCTGACCGCGCACCTGGTGCGCCCCGACAATCGCGACGGCGACCAACTGCTGGCGCAAGTCTGCCGCGAGTTGAAAACCCGCTTCCGCATCAACCACGCCACCGTGCAAGTGGAAACCGGCCACGGCGAACCCTGCGCCTTGGCGCCGGACAGCGTGGTGTGACGTGTTGCTTATAAAGAGCTATGGGCTGTAAAGGGCTTAATTGCGGCCAACTTCAGACACACCGATCGAAACACTGTGTGTGTGCCCGCTATCTTGGACGTATTCCTTCATGCTGATCCAGCAGGACCGCTGAATAAACCCGACATCCATTTTCTTTCCGCTTTTATATACAAACTCCAAGTGCCCCATAGATTTATAATTTTCATTGAAATTCACAGATAGACCTCTGAAAGACTCCCAATCCATCGCATAGAACTGTGGCCAGAAACGAAAAACTAGGCCGTCGTCCTCAAATTGCATCCCTTGCGTATTGCCCTTTTCTTGCCCGTCGAAGGCATCACGCATCGGCACGAACAAAATGCTCCCTTGCCGAGCGCACTCCGCTGACTGAATATATTTATGATAAAATAAGGGTCGCAAAGTTCCCCACAACACTGCCAAAATAAAAAGGAGAATAACAGACGCACCGAAGACTCGGGCCATCCTGAAATTAGACATCGGCACTCACTTATGATTCCTCATGGCACGACGCCTTGGTCGTGCCGCCAGCCTCGCACAGCATGCCGGTCGAGGATCTGAAGTTGCCGCCGGCCACGCGGCGCATGCTGACGCCGTTGCTGAACTGCACCCAGCTGCCGGCGCCCCAATGGGCGGTGATGCCGTTGGAGAAGGACAGGTTGCCATCGGGCAGGCGGGAGACCACCACGCCGTTGTCGTAGTGGATGACGCCCTTCTCCTCCGTCGCCGACAGGCCGTTGGTGCATTCCACCACCACTTGGTCCTTCTGCTCGCAGAAGAACGGGGTCTTGCCGCCGGTCAGAACCAGGGCGTAGACGGCGACCTCAAGGACGGTCATGGGGCCTCTTGCGGGAAGAAAAGGGGTGGACGCGCCATTTTCCGCCCAACCCCGTTTTCCGTCAATTTCAGCCCATCAAATTCAGCCCATCAAATTCAGGAAGCCCGGGTGGCCACGATGAACAGCCGGCGGAAGGGGAACAGCGTGCGGCCGTCGGCGCGGCGCGGGTAGGCGGCCGCCAGGGCGGCGCGGTAACGCTCCATGAAATCCGCCAGTTCGGCCCCCTGCAGCGTTTCCAGCACCGGCAGCATGGCGGTGGCCTTGGTCCATTCCAGGACGGGGTCGGGGCCATCGAGAACGTGCAGATACTCCGTCTCCCACACATCCACGTGGGCGGCGATGGGGGCCAGCCAGTCGTAATACTGGGCGGGGTCGTGCACCGGCGCCTCGCGCAGCTTGCCCGCCAGCGCCGCCGCCCAGGGGCCATCCTCCGCCACCTGGCGCAGCAGGGTGTGGGAGGGGGAGGCGAAGTTGCGCGGCATCTGCACCGCCATCACCCCGCCGGGCGCCACACCCCTGAGCAGGCGGGGGAACAGGGTCCCGTGCCCCTCCACCCACTGCAGGGCGGCGTTGGAAAACAGCACATCCACCGGCGCCTTGGGTGTCCAGTGGCGGATGTCGCCCAGTTCCCAGGCGACACGGGTGTCCAGCAGCGCGGCGCGTCCCAGCATGGCGGATGAGCTGTCGATGCCGGCCACCTCCGCCGCCGACCAGCGGTTGGCCAGCGCCATGGTCAGCTTGCCCGCGCCGCAGCCCAAATCCACCACGGTGGCGGGCTTGCACGGCGGCAAGGCCGCGATGAGGTCATGCCCCGGGCGGGCGCGCGCCGCCTCGAACAATCCATACTGCGCGGGATCCCAGGCCATGGGCGGCCCTCCTTCTTCTTGGTGTCTCTCTTATTAAGTGGGGCCCAATCGCCGAAACGCGACTCATCGGATCGCGACTCAGGCACCCCGCCGCCAATGGCGAATCGCCACCGGCACCAGGGCCAGCAGCACCAGCAGGACCAGGGGCCCGCCCACCTCGGGCCGCAGCACCAGCCCCAGGCCCGGCCGCTCCCCCGCCGCCAGCAGCGCCGGCAGCCGCGCGCCCAGCAAGGCATAGAGGAATTGCGGGGGATAGGCGCCAAGCCCCGTGCCGATGATGAAGATGGGGACCGGCATGCGAATCGCCGCCGCCAGCACGTTGATGGCGGAAAACGGCATGATCGGCAGCAGGCGCAGCACCAGGATGACGGCCCAGGGCCGGTCCGCGACCGGCCTCAGCCAGCCGGGCAGCCGCCTCGCCATCCCACCCACGCCGGCCCGGCGCAGGGCCAGGAAGACCAAGGTGCCGCCAAGGGTGCCGCCCGCCACGGAGAGCAGCGCGCCCAGGCCGGCACCGAAGGCATAACCCGCCGCCAGGCTGACCACCGTGGCCGCCGGCAGGGACAAGGCCGCCACGCCCAGCGCCACGCCGAACACCGCCGCCGCGGCCCAGGCGGGATGGCCGGCGACCAGGGCGGAGAGATCGCCCAAGCGCCCGGTCAAAGCCTCTACCGTCAACCAGTGGTGCCCGCCGGCCGCCAACACCACAATAAGTCCCGCCAGCAAAAGGCCAAGGGGCGCCAGCCGCCCTATCCAAGACATCAGCGGGCGGGCTGGACGGCCGGCGCCAGAGCTTTCATAATCGTCGGACGCCCTCTCCACAGGCAATGCGGCCATCCTTTCGACGTGGAACAGGCGCATTGACTCTGCGCCGGGCCGCCACTATACAACGCCCTTCCATTTTCCAGTTTTATATCCGGAGTATCAGTCGTGAAGCGTACGTTCCAGCCGAGCAAGCTCGTGCGTGCCCGCCGCCATGGCTTCCGCGCCCGCATGGCGACCCCCGGCGGTCGCAAGGTGCTGGCCCGCCGTCGCGCCCAGGGCCGCAAGCGTCTCTCCGCCTAAGGCAGGGAGATGGCGCCCCGGCGCATAGCCGTGGTGGGGCGCCTCTTGAAACGGTCGGAGTTTCTGGCCGTTGCCGGGGCGCGCCGTAAATGGGCAACCCCCGGCCTGATTTTGCAAGCCCGTGCCCACGACGATCGCCAGCGGCCAGCCGCCGGCGACGTTTTGGTGCGCGTGGGCTTCACCGCCAGCAAGAAGGTCGGCAACGCCGTCAAGCGCAACCGCGCCCGGCGACGCCTCCGCGCGGCCGTCCGTGCCGTGCTGGCCCTTCATGGCAAGCCCAACACCGATTTCGTCGTCATCGCGCGCAGCGAAACCGTCACCCGGCGCTACGCCGATCTGTTGGCTGACCTGATCCTGGCCTTGAAAAAGCTGGGCGCCTGGACCGAGGGCGCCCAGGCTTTCGTTGTGCCCGCAGGTCAGCCAGCCTCGCCGGATGCCGGCCCGGCGGCATCATGAGCCCGCTGGCCCGCGCCCTGCGCCTGCCCATCCATCTCTACCGGCTGTTGCTGGCGCCCCTGCTGGGCCCGCGCTGCCGGTTCGAGCCCAGTTGTTCGGCCTACGCGCTGGAGGCTTTGGCCGTGCACGGCGGGGTGAAGGGCGGCTGGCTGGCGGCGCGGCGCATCGCCCGCTGCCATCCCTGGAGCGACGGGGGACTGGATCCGGTGCCGCCAGCGAACCATATGCCGCCCGAATCATCGCATTTCCGGCGTCATTCGCCTGACATTCAATGCTGCCATATGGACGGGGGACGCGCGGCCCGTTAGGGTCCTGCCGCCGTTTGTTTCCAGAGTTGCCGCCGTGGCCGGCCCGGGTCGTGTGGGAAGTGAATACATGAGCGATCAGAAGAACCTGTTCATTACCATCGGCCTGTCGGCCGCCATCCTTCTGGGCTTCCACTTCTTCTATGAGGCGCCGCGCCAGCGCGCCCTGCAGGAGGCGAAGGCCAAGCAGGAAGCGGCGCAAGCCCTGGCCGCCCCGCCAGCCCCCGGGGCCGCGCCCACGGGCGCGCCGGGCGCCGTCGCCGCCGGCGGCGTGGCCGACGCCCTGCGCGACCGCGCCACGGTGCTGGGCGAAGGGCAGCGCATCACCATCCGCACCCCCCGCCTGGCCGGCAGCCTGAACCTGCGCGGCGGCCGCTTCGACGACCTCAGCCTGCAGGACTACCGCGAGACGGTGGACAAGAGCAGCCCGGCCGTCACCCTGCTGTCGCCCAGCGGCGCCCCCGGCGCCTTCTTCGCCGAATACGGCTGGACCGCCAACGGCGCCGCCGTTCCGGGCCCCACCACCGAGTGGCAGGCCGCCGACCAGGGTGAGCTGACGCCCGAGCATCCCGTCACCCTGCGCTGGGACAACGGCCAGGGCCTGACGTTCGAGCGCACGGTGGCGGTCGATGCCAACTACATGTTCAGCATCACCCAGAAGGTGACGAACAACGGCGCCGCCGCCGTCACCCTTTACCCCTACGCCCGCATCGCGCGGGCAAGCCACCCGACGCTGGTCGGTTCCTACATGCTGCACGAAGGCCCCATTGGCCTGATGGACGGCACGCTGAAGGAGATCAGCTACAAGGACGTGGCGGGCGAGACCTCCAAGTCCTTCGACACCAAGGGCGGCTGGCTGGGCATCACCGACAAGTACTGGCTGGTCAGCCTGGTGCCGGACCAGGCCAAGAGCCTGACGGCCCATGTCACCCACCAGGAGAAGGGTGACCTGTACCAGACCGACTATGCCGAGCCGTCGGTGACGCTGGAGGCCGGGCAGAGCACAGAGGGCACCGAACGCCTGTTCGCCGGCGCCAAGGAGATGAAGCTGCTGGACAGCTACCAGGATGACCAGCACATCCCGCTGTTCAACCGGGCCATCGACTTCGGCCACCTGTGGTTCCTGACCATGCCGTTCTCGCTGGCGCTGGACTTCTTCGGCCGCCTGCTGGGCAACTTCGGCCTGGGCATCATGCTGTTCACCATCTGCCTGCGCACGCTGATGTTCCCGCTGGCGCAGAAGCAGTTCCGCAGCGCCGCCAAGATGAAGAAGCTGCAGCCGCAGGTGGAGGCCATCCGCAAGCGCGCCGGCGACGACAAGCAGAAGGCGTCCATCGAGATGATGGCGCTGTACAAGAAGGAAGGCGCCAACCCCATGACGGGCTGCCTGCCCGTCCTGGTCCAGATGCCCATCTTCTGGTCGTTGTATAAGGTGCTGTCGGTCACCATCGAGATGCGGCACGCGCCCTTCTTCGGCTGGATCCACGACCTGTCGGCGCCCGATCCGACCAGCCTGTTCAACCTGTTCGGCCTGCTGCCCTTCACCCCGCCCACCTTCCTGCACCTGGGCGTCTGGCCCATCCTGCTGGGCTGCACCATGTTCCTGCTGCAGAAGATGACGCCCACCCCGGGCATGGATCCGACGCAGCAGAAGGTGATGATGACCATGCCCCTGGTCTTCACCTGGATGATGGGCTCCCTGCCCGCCGGCCTGGTGATCTACTATGTGTGGTCCAACCTGTTCAGCGTGACGCAGCAGTACGTGCTGATGCGCCGCATGGGTGTGAAGCCGACTTAAAGGCGCCCTCAAGCGCCGGGCGGCCGCATCCGCGGCCTTGGCTTCCTCGCTCCGCCCTGCGGTACGCGCTCCGGCGGACGCACTCGCGGCCTACAACGGCATGCGGCGTGGCCGCACACCGTTGATGTAAGACCTGTTTTCATACCGCCGGGGGCATGGGACAAGGTTCCATGCCCCCGCGCCATTTCCAGATCGTGAGAGAGTACGGCCCATGGCCATCCAGTTGCCCCCCCTGCCCGCACTGACCCCCATCTCGCCCGAGGCGCTGGAGCGGGGGCGCCTGCTGTTCGCCAAGGAGTGCGAATTCAAGTGGGGCGCCTCGGCCAAGGACAACCTGCCGCCGCAAGGCTTGCCGGAGGTGGCCTTCGCCGGCCGGTCCAACGTGGGCAAGTCCAGTCTGGTGAACGCCCTGACCGGCCGCAAGACCCTGGCCCGCACCTCCCACACGCCGGGCCGAACCCAGCAGCTGAACTTCTTCGACCTGGGCGACCGGCTGTCGCTGGTGGACATGCCGGGCTACGGCTACGCCAAGGAGAGCAAGGACAAGGTGGAGGCGTGGAACGAATTCGTGCGCGCCTACCTGAAGGGCCGGGTGACCCTGCGCCGCTGCTGCCTGTTGATCGACAGCCGCCACGGCTTCAAGCCCATCGACATGGAAGTCATGGGCATGCTGGACAACGCCGCCGTCGTCTACCAGGTGGTCCTGACCAAGACCGACAAGCTGACCCGCCTGGCCCTGAACCACGTGCATGCCGCCACCCAGGCCGCCATCAAGAAGCACCCGGCCGCCCATCCCGAAGTGCTGTTCACCAGCAGCGAGACGGGCCAGGGCGTGCCGGAACTGCGGGCCAGCCTGGCGGCTTTAGCCAATCCGTAACACGCACGAACGGCCGGCACCGCTATGCTGGTCCCCATCGCCGCACCGGCCGTAACGGGGGATTGCCCCAGGGCCGGGTCGGGTATAGATACGAACCGCCCTTCCATCCCGTGACACGGATCCCGAGCCGATGACCGCTGCCACCGCCGCTTCCTCCTCCCTGGCCGCCTCCCGCGAGGAATGGCTGGGCAAGGCCCTGACCCTGTCGGAAGCGCTGCCTTATATGCGCCGCTACGCCGGCCAGACCTTCGTCGTGAAGTATGGCGGCCACGCCATGGGCGACGAGCGCCTGGGCGAGATGTTCGCCCGCGACATCGTGTTGCTGAAGCAGGTGGGCATCAACCCCATCGTGGTGCACGGCGGTGGGCCGCAGATCGGCCAGATGCTGGACCGGCTGAAGATCAAGTCGGAATTCATCGACGGCCTGCGTGTCACCGACAAGGAGACGGTCGAGATCGTCGAGATGGTGCTGTCCGGCTCCATCAACAAGCAGCTGGTGCAGCTGATCAACGACCAGGGCGGCCAGGCCATCGGGCTGTCGGGCAAGGACGGCAACCTGATCGAGGCCCGCAAGGTCATGCGGACCAAGCGCGACCCCGACAGCAACATCGAGCGGGTGCTGGACCTGGGCTTCGTGGGTGATCCCTTCAACGTCAACCCGGGCATGATCCGCCGCATCCAGGACGCCGGCCTGATTCCCGTCATCGCCCCCATCGGCTTCGGCCCGCATGGCGAGACCTTCAACATCAATGCAGACACCGCCGCCGGCGCCGTGGCCGCCGCCATGAACGCCAAGCGCCTGCTGCTGCTGACCGACGTGGCCGGCGTGCTGACCAAGGACAAGGACCTGATCCCCGAGCTGTCGGTGGAACAGGCCAAGACCCTGATCACCGACGGCACCGCCAGCGGCGGCATGATCCCCAAGATCGAGACCTGCATCCAGGCGGTGGAAAAGGGCGTCGACGCCGCCGTCATCCTGGACGGCCGCGTGCCCCACGCGATCCTGATGGAAATCTTCACCGAGGGCGGCGCCGGAACGCTCATCGGGCACAAGTAAGCGCCGCGCAGGCCCTTGAAACGCAAGACGCCGGGTGGAGTGATCCGCCCGGCGTTTTCATTTGGAACAACATGGGTCAGGCCGTCACCTGGCTCCAGAACGACGCCTTGCGGCCATGGTCCTTGCGCACGCGCAAGGCGTAGGTGGTGTGGTTATCCAGGTCGGCATAGGTCTCGATGCGCGGCGCCAGGGCACCGAGACGGGCCAGGTACCGCGCGCCATGGCCGTAAGCGGCCGAGACACCGCGACCCAGGATGTCGTCCAGCAGCACACGATACAGAACGGTCGCCGCCAGGGGGAAGCCGTCCTCCAGCGCCACCGCCGCGTCGGAAAGCACGTCGTAGTAGGCGCCCCTCCACTCGCCACGCCGGGCAAAGACCAGGCTGGCCGCCAGGTCAAGGCGGGGCCAGCGGACGAAAAAGTCCAGCGCCCTGTGCGGATCCTTGCAGGCGGCAACGACGGCGAACGCCCGGTCCAACTCATCGAATTCCTGGAAGTCATCCAGCTTATTGATGTAATCGCGCAGGAGGCCGGCATCCAACGTGGCCTCGAAGCCCCGCCATCGCAGCGCCTGGGCAGCGGCGCGATCCTTCATGGCGTCCAGGATTTTGGCTTCCAACCGAATCTTGTCGGGGTGGAAGCCTCGCCGCTGCAGGGTACCGGCCATCAGCTCAGCCGTGGTCGCCACGATCAGCCGGTTGGGCTTGTCCTCGGTGCGAATCCATCTCAGCGCGTCCTCGTGCCGTCCCGCCGCCAGCAACCGCTCGGCCAGGCGCATGGGATTCTGACGCCACGACGGCAGTTGCGCCTCCAGCGCCATCACCGCGTCCATGTCGCCCCGGGCTTCGGCCAAGGCCTGGCGCACCTCCAGGGGCGCCGACCGGTCCCCGCGCATCTTGGCCAGCGCCGCTTCCCAATCCTTGCGCTGGGGGTCGGACAGCAGGGGCGCCAGGGCCAGGGCGACGCGCAGGAACAAGGAATAATCGTCTGATTCCAGCGCGGCGGTCAGCCACTCGGCAATCTGGGCCCGCTCCACCGGCTTCAGCCGCTCCAGCAGGCCATTCGCGGACTCCGCCGCCTCCCAATAGAGGTTGCCCATGCGTCCGCCGGAATCGGCGGTGCGCTCCAGCACATCCTCCTGCGTCCCCAGGAAACGCAACAGGCGGTTGACCGCGGCGAAGGCGTCCGCTGGCGCCAGTTCCTTGACGATGGTGTCCACCGTGGCCTGAAGGTCGGCGACGAAGGCCTTTTCCTTTTCCCAGGGGATCAAGGACTGCGCCCGCTCCAGCGCGCCCAGGCGGCGATCGATCAGCTTGGCCACCGCGTCCGGTCCCTTCAGGGCCGCCAGGGCGGCATTCACCCGCTTGCGGAAGGGGGCGCTGTCGGCCGCTTCATCCAGGATGATCTGCGCCAGTTTCTCCGGCCCCAGAGCGACCAGGGATTCCACGGACAGCGCGGGTTTACGCGCCATCACTCAACCCCGAAGAATTCCAGCTGCCATTTCATCTCGTCGTCGGTCATGGGGTACTTGGTGCCCTCGCGGGCGTTCAGCACATTGGAGGGGGGGATTTGGGCCAGGCGCATCTGCACCTGGCGGGCGGCGCGCATGGTCAGCTTGGCTTTCCAGCACAGGGCGGTGACACCGCGCGGGCTCTGGCCGGCGATGATCTTTTCCACGATGGGCTGGGGCAGGCCGGACAGCAGCGCCAGCGAGGCCATGACGAAGCCGCGGTCGCCCTGGCCCAGGGCCATGGTCACCGTATCCTCCGTCAGCTTCTTTTCCTTGTGCAGGCGCCGGGCCCGGTCAGCCGGGCGCTCCTTGGGCGCCTCCTCCTCATCCACCAGGCCGTTGCCGGTCGCGTTGCCCGCCTTCACGGCGGGCAGGCGCTGGCGCACGGCCTGGGTGATGGCTTGGCGGGTTTCCGCCGGCAGGTCGCTGCGGCTTTCCAGCACCTTGACCAGGCTGTCGGTGACGAAGCCGGCGATGCGCGCGGCCGCCGCCGGCGGCAGGTGGGGGCGGCGCACCAGCGGGGCGTGCCAGGGTTCATGCTTGGGCGCGAGATCCAGGATGCGGTCCAGCGTCTCTTCCCGGATCTGGGCGCTGGCGTTGCCCAGCAGGCTGGCCACCGCCGCCTCGCGCTCCGTCTGCACGATGGCGTCGGACACGGCGACGCTGACGTCGGCACGCTCGGCGATGGCGCACAGCCGCTCATCCTCCGGCGCCCCGGCGATGATCTCCAGCAGGTCGTCGTCGGTCAGGATGGGGGAATGGCGCAGGACGGGACCGGAAATGCTGGCATCCAGGTCGCGGGCCAGTTGCTGGATGACCGTGGGCGGGGCGTTGGGCATGTCCTTCAGCGCCGCCACCATGACGCCGCGCACCGCCACGGCCCGGTCGCGGGCCAGCGTCTCCAGGATCTGCAGGGTCATGCGCTCGATCTGCCCAACCCGGTCGGCGGACAGGCTGGGCACCAGGGCCGCGATCTTGGAGGCCAGGCCGCTGCGCACGCCCTCGTCCACGTCGGTGGACAGCAGCATGTCCGCCTGGCGGGGCGTGGCGCTGTTCAGCGCGATCTCCCGCCGCACCTCGGCGCTTTTGTCGGTCGCCAGCAGGTACAGGATTTCCGGCTGGGTCTCGGCGCGCGAGGCGACGAAACGCCGGTCGGCCGCGTCACCGGTGGCCAGCTTCTTGGCGGTATCGTAGTCCAGTCCGCCCATCACTCGTCCTTTTCCCCGGGACCCTCTTTCCCGGTGTCGTCACTGTAGGCGGGCGACAGGCAGCGATGGCCCTTGCCCAGACGTTTGGCGGCGTACATGCCCTGGTCGCCGCGGTCCACCAGGCTTTGCACCGGCTCGCCCCCACCGCCCAGGTGGACGGCCACGCCGATGGAAACGCCCAGCGGCTTCTCCGGGCCCGCGGATAGCGGCCGCAGGAATTCCGCCGCCTCGCGCAGCAGGCGGTCGGCCACGGACAGGGCCTGGGCCTCATCCACGCGATCGATCCACAGCACGAATTCGTCGCCGCCCAGGCGCCCCGCCAGGTCACCCGGCCGCGCCATGCGACGCAGCAGGTCGCCCACGGCGCGCAGCACATCGTCACCGGCGGTGTGGCCGCGCAGGTCGTTCACCGCCTTGAAGTTGTCCAGGTCGAAATACAGCAGGGCGGAGGCGCCACCGGTCTTGGCGCCCAGGCGCTGGCCCAGCAGTTCCATGACGGTGCGGCGGTTGTACAGGCCGGTCAGGCCGTCGCGCTCCGACAGGGTTTTCAGCCGTTCCTGGTAGCGGGCCTGGGCGATGGCGGCGCCGACATGGTCGGCGATGGTGCGGGCCATGGACAAATCGTCGGCCGACCAGCCGCCCTCTTTCGCGCCCACCCCAGGCCCATTGTCGGGGGCCGTTTCGGGCGTGGGCCGCCACACCAGGACGGCGCCGTTGACCTCATGCCGGAACAGGGTGCGGGCGGCCAGCACGTCATAACCGGCGGCGGTGACAGTCACCGGCCCCTCGCTTTCCGCCGCCCGGTGGGGCAATTCGGCCAGCGTCGCCTCCAGCTCCGCCGGGATGTTTTCCGCCACGCCCACGGGGACGTAGCTGTCCGCCCCCTCGACCCGGGCGCGCAGGGCGGACCCGGCGGCGCCGGTGGCGTTCACCGCCACGCCGGCCGCGATCTCCAGCGTGCGGGCGGGGTCGACGTCGTCACGGGTGGAGGAGACGATATAGCCCAGGTAGCGCTCGCGCAGGCGCACCTGCGCCAGTTCCATGGCGCGCAGCCGGGCGTCGGTGATGTCGCGGCAGGCGCCGCGGGCCCCGACCCATTGCCCGTCCGGCCCCGTCAGCGGCAGGGCGGAGGAGATGAGGCAGGCGGGGCGGCCATCGGCCGCGCGCAGCCAGACCTCCACCCGCTCGATGGCGTCCCGCGCCTCGAACGGCGACAGGCCGTCGTCGAACTCCGGCAGCAGGAAGTCGTTGGGGTGGCGGCCCACCAGGTCGTCCGGCCGATAGCCGATGGCTCCGGCGGGTGAGACGAAGGCGAAGCGTCCGTCCGGCCCGGTTTCCCAGGCGAAGTCGCTGGAGATTTCCACCAGGTCCTTATAGCGCTGGCGCGATTCCGTCAGCGCCTGGCGCAGGCGGCGTTCCAGGGTGGCCATGCGGCCCAGCAGCAGGTAGTGCGCGTGGCCCGCCCCATCGGGGGGCAGCGCCAGCGGCGTCCATTCCACCACCTCCTGGTCCGGCAGGGGGCTGGAGTGGGTGCCGGGCTGCAGCACGCCGCCATCCGCCACCCAGCGCGACAGCAGATCCAGCCAGCCGTCGTCACGCAGCAGCAGCTGGGCGCCCGCCGTGTTGGCGGCGATGACCCGGCCCTCGGGGTCGACCGCCAGCCCGGGACCGGCCCACCCCGTCAGCAACGCCTGGCCATCGATCAAATCGGAACCCATGCCCCCGCCTCGCGCGCCCAACAGCCGCCCGCCCATCCCAAGTCCTTGGGCTCAAACACCTGGGCCGGCAAGCCCGCCCCACCAAAGGAGTAGCTTACTCCCCGGATGGCGGCAACAGGCCCGGACGGGCACCCTGTGCCGCGTCGGGATAGGATGCGAGCCGCCCGTCGGCGGGCAGTCCCGGCTTGCCCGGAACGGGCGGCGGGCCCATGGTGGGGCCATGATGACCGATGCCAGCGCCCCCCTGACCGTCACCGCCGCCGACCATGCGCCCATGGGCAGCCCCTTCGCCCATATTGACACCTGGATCTTCGACCTGGACAACACGCTGTATCCGGCGGCGTGCAACCTGTTCGCCCAGGTCGACGTGCGCATCGGCGCCTATATCGCCAATGCCCTGGGGCTGGACGCCGACGCGGCCAAGCGCCTGCAGAAGGACTATTTCCGCCAGTACGGCACCAGCCTGCGCGGCCTGATGCTGAACCATGGGGTGCAGCCGGGGCCCTTCCTGGACTATGTCCACGACATCGACGTCAGCGCCATTCTGCCGCAGCCGGCCATGGCGGAAAGCCTGGCGGCCTTGCCGGGGCGCAAGATCATCTACACCAACGGCTCGGCCGGCCATGCGGAGAACGTGATGCGGCGCCTGGGCGTGGCCGACCAGTTCCACGCCGTGTTCGACATCGTGGCCGCCGACTTCACGCCCAAGCCCGATGCCTTGCCCTACACCACCCTTATCCAGCGGCACGGCATCGACCCCACCCGCGCCGTGATGGTGGAGGACATCGCCCGCAACCTGGAACCGGCCCGGGCGCTGGGCATGGCCACCGTGCTGGTGGAGACGGACTCGCCCTTTTCCCTGCCCAACCCCGATGCGCCGGCCGCGGCGCTGCCCTATGTGCAACACCGCATCACCGACGTGCCCGCCTGGCTGGCCCAGGTGGTGGCCGACCTGGCCGGCCCTAAGTAGGCCCGTCCACGCAAGAATATGTCCGGGAGAGGCTGCTAAAGTAGGGGCTGGCCTGCCGCCGGGGGCGTTGACAGGGGTCGAAGCCCCCCGCCATTGTCCCCCCGCTTAATCGGACACCTCCGCCCCCAAAGCCGCCGACCAGGCGCCATCCGGACGACGCCCCATGACCGCTTTCACCGACCTGCAGAGCCATATCGAGCAAGCGTGGGAAACCCGCGACACCCTGAACGCCAGCACCACCGGCGCCACCCGCGACGCGGTGAACGAGGCGCTGTCGGCCCTGGATCGGGGTGACCTGCGGGTGGCGGAAAAGGTGGACGGTGCCTGGGTGGTGAACCAGTGGCTGAAGAAGGCCGTGCTGCTGTCCTTCCGCCTGACGGACAGCGCGCCGATGCCCGGCGCGCCGGGGGGCAGCACCTGGTTCGACAAGGTGCCCACCAAGTTCGAGGGCTGGGACGACGCCCGCTTCCGCGCCGCCGGCTTCCGCGCCGTGCCCGGCGCCATTGTGCGCCGCAGCGCCTATATCGCCCCCGGCGTGGTGCTGATGCCCAGCTTCGTCAACATCGGCGCCCGCGTGGGCAAGGGCACCATGGTCGACACCTGGGCCACGGTGGGGTCCTGCGCCCAGATCGGTGCCAACGTCCACCTGTCGGGCGGTGTCGGCATCGGCGGCGTGCTGGAGCCGCTGCAGGCCGGCCCGGTGATCATCGAGGACAACTGCTTCATCGGCGCCCGGTCCGAGGTGGTCGAGGGCGTGGTGGTCGAGGAGGGCGCCGTCCTGTCCATGGGCGTCTACATCGGCGCCAGCACCAAGATCATCGACCGCGCCACCGGTGAGGTCTTCATCGGGCGGGTACCCGCCTACTCCGTCGTCGTGCCCGGCAGCATGCCCGGCAAGCCCCTGCCCGACGGCACCCCGGGCCCCAGCCTGTACTGCGCCGTCATCGTCAAGCGCGTGGATGAGCAGACCCGGGCCAAGACCTCGATCAACGACCTGCTGCGGGACTGATCCCCATGGCCGCCAGCCCCCTTTCCACGCCGTTGGACGCCACCGACCCGGTGGCGCTGACCCAGGCGCTGATCCGCTGCGCCAGCGTCACGCCGGCCGACGCCGGCGCCCTGGGCGTGCTGGAGGGGGTGCTGGAGGCCCTGGGCTTCACCTGCCACCGCCTGCCCTTCACGGAAGAAGGAACGGCGCCGGTGGAGAACCTGTATGCCCGGCTGGGCGACGCCGGCCCCAACTTCTGCTTCGCCGGCCACACCGACGTGGTGCCGGTGGGGGATGAGGCGGCGTGGACGGTGGCGCCCTTCGCCGGCGACATCATCGACGGCCGGCTGTTCGGCCGGGGCGCGTCCGACATGAAGGGGGCCATCGCCGCCTTCATTGCTGCCGTGGCGCGGCACAAGGCCGCCGGACTGCCCATGATGGGCAGCCTCAGCCTGTTGATTACCGGGGATGAGGAAGGCCCGTCCATCAACGGCACCCGCAAGGTGCTGGGCTGGCTGCGGGACCGTGGGGAGGCGCTGGACGCCTGCCTGGTGGGGGAACCCACCAACCCGCAGCGCCTGGGCCAGATGATGAAGATCGGCCGGCGGGGCAGCATCACCTTCACCATCACCAGCCTGGGCGCCCAGGGGCACGTGGCCTATCCCCACCTGGCCGACAACCCCCTGCCCCGTCTGGCCCAGGCCCTGAGCCGCCTGTCGGGCGAACCGCTGGACCAGGGAACGCCCCACTTCCAGCCCAGCAGCCTGCAGATCACCACCATCGACGTGGGCAATCCCACCACCAATATCATCCCGGCCAAGGGCACGGCGGTGTTCAACATCCGCTTCAACGACCTGCACAGCCCGGCCAGCCTGGAAGCGCACGTGCGCGGCGTCCTGGCCGAGGTGGGCGGATCATGGGACGTGAAGGTGGCGGTCAGCGGCGATGCCTTCCTGACGCCGCCGGGACAGCTGAGCGGTATCGTTTCGCAAGCGGTACGATCCATGACGGGGTTGGAGCCGGAGCTGAGCACCAGCGGCGGCACCTCCGACGCGCGCTTCATCAAGAACCACTGCCCGGTGGTGGAGTTCGGCGGCGTGGGCGCCAGCATGCACAAGGTGGATGAGCATATCGCCGTGGACGACCTGATCCGCCTGACCGACATCTACGCCCGCGTGCTGGCCGACTGGTTCGCGGCCCACGGCGCCGCCGCGTGATGGGGGAATTGGGCCGCAGCCTGGCCGGCGCCCTGCGTCTGGTCTTCCTGGACAAGACGGCCGCCGCCCGCTTCCCGGCCGACCGCGCGGGCGCACTGCGCAGCTTCTGGGTCTTCCTGGCCCTGCTGCCCGGCGTGGTGGCGCTGGACACGGTTGAGCGTTGGATGGGCCACCCGCTGACGCCGCTGGGCGACGGCGCGGCACTCGCCACCATCCCCGTGGCACGGGCCGTTCCCGCCACCCTGCTGGCCTACCTGATCGGCACCTTCGGCTATTTCCTGATGGTGGAGCGTATCCTGCATCTGCAGGGCAACGGCGCCTTGTTCCCCCGCTTCATCGCCGCCTTCAACTGGAGCGGCATCGTCGCCCTGCTGGTGGCGCTGCCCCTGGCGGTGCTGGCGCACAGCGGCCTTCTGTCCATGCCCATGGGGGCGGCCGTCATGGCGGTCACCTATTTCTGGAGCCTGTTCTACGAGGCCTACGTGACCCGCGCCGTGCTGGGCTGCGGCTGGCTGACCGCCACCGGCTTCGTGCTGCTGGACGTGGTCGTCAGCGACCTGACGACCACCCTGGTCCATGGGCCGCTGATGGCCGTCAGTTAGTTTTCCCATTCCCCGGAAACTTCCGCCCCGGAAACTTCCGGCGAACGCGGTCGCATCCTACTGCGGGAGGAGGCGCCGCCTCACCCCGCAGGGCTCTCATTCATACCACGCCTCGGTGAAGTACAGCCCGTCCGGCGGGGCGGTCTGGCCGGCGGCGGCGCGGTCACGGGCCTCCAGCGCCCGGGTCACGTCGTCGGGCGTCCACTTGCCCTCGCCCACGAGGCGCAGGGTGCCGATCATGTTGCGGATCTGGTGATGCAGGAAGGACCGGGCGCGGGCGACCATGTGGATCTCCTGCCCCATGCGGCTCACCGTCAGCAGGCTCAGCGTCTTCACCGGGCTCTTGGCCTGGCAGATGCTGGCGCGGAAGCTGGTGAAGTCGTGGTTGCCCACAAGGCGCTGGGCGCCTTCGTTCATGGCGTCGGCGTCCAGGACGGTGGGCACGTGCCAGGCGCGGCCGATGTCCAGCGCCAGCGGCGCCCGGCGATTGACGATGCGGTAGAGGTAGGCGCGGCCCTTGCACGACAGGCGGGCGTGGAAGTCGTCATCCACCGCCTCCGCCCTCACCACGGCGATAGGCTCCGGCCGCAGGTGGAAGTTCAGGGCGTCGCGTACCGTGTCGGGCTTGGTCGGCTTCTTCAGGTCGAAATGGCAGACCTGGCCCAGGGCGTGGACGCCGGCATCGGTGCGGCCGGCGGCATGCACCCGCACCACCTCACCGGAAAACCGCCGGATGGCCTCCTCCAGGCAGGCCTGGACGGACGGGCCGTGCGGCTGCAACTGCCAGCCCTGGTAGGGCCGGCCGTCATATTCGACGGTGAGTTTCCAGCGCGGCATGGGTCAGACGGCGGCGACGGGCTTGCCGACCGCGTGCGGGAAGCCGCGCAGGAAGGCCGCCCCCTCGACCGGGCCCTTGCCCGGACGCTGCACGGTGGTGAGACGCAAGGCACCCTCGCCGCAGGCCACGGTCAGGTTGGCATCCAGCAGGGTGCCGGGGGCCCCGGTGCCGGCCACGGGCTCGGCCGCCAGCACCTTGATCTTCTCAACCGTACCACCCTCAAGGGCCGCCTCGAACCAGGTGCCCGGCCGAGGGGTCAGCGCCCGCACCTGGCGGTCCAGCTCGGCCGCCGGCTTGGTGAAGTCCAGCAGCCCTTCCTCCTTGGTCAGCTTGGCGGCGTAGGTCACGCCCTCCTCCGGCTGCACCGTGGCCGGCAGGTCGCCGGCCGCCAGGCGGTCCAGCGCCGTGACGATCAGGCGGGCGCCCATGGCGGAGAGGCCGTCGTGCAGCTGGCTGGCGGTCATGCGCGGGGTGAGGGCGATGCGTTCCTCCAGCAGCGTGGGGCCGGTGTCCAGCCCTGCCTCCATCTGCATGATGGTGACGCCGCTCTCGGCGTCACCGGCCAGGATGGCGCGCTGGATGGGGGCGGCGCCGCGCCAGCGCGGCAGCAGCGAGGCATGGATGTTGAGACAGCCCAGGCGCGGCGCGTCCAGCACCGCCTGCGGCAGGATCAGGCCGTAGGCCACCACCACCGCCACGTCCAGGTTCAGCTCCCGGAACTCGGCCTGGGCCTCCTCCTTGCGCAGGGTGCGCGGCGTCCGCACCGGGATGCCCAGCGCCTGCGCCCGCGCGTGCACGGGGGTCGGCTGCTCCTTGTGCCCGCGCCCGGCGGGGCGGGGCGGCTGGCTGTAGACGCAGGCGACCTCATGCCCGGCCGCGACCAGGGCGTCCAGCACCGGAACGGAAAAGTCGGGCGTGCCCATGAAGGCTAGGCGCAGGCGGGTCATGGCGGCCTCAAAGGTGCAACCGATTTACAGGCCCGCGACTGCGGGCCCCGGAGCGAGCACCGCAGGGCGGAGCGAGGATAGCCAAGCGGCCGGATGGCCGCGCCGGCGCTTGAGGAAAACCAAATTACCGAGCCGCCTTGGACACCTTGCGCATGATCATGTTGCGCTTCAGGGACGACAGGTGGTCGATGAACAGCACGCCGTTCAGGTGATCAACCTCGTGCTGGATACAGCGGGCCAGCAGGTCGTCGCAATCGCGTTCCTGCACGCTGCCGTCGCGGTCGACGTAGCGCACGCGGATCTGCTTGGGCCGCACCACGTCGGCGTAGATCTCGGGGATGGAAAGGCAGCCCTCATTGTGCACGCAGGTCTCATCCGACAGCCACAGCAGCTCCGGATTGGCCATGGCGATGGGTTCCTTGGCGCCTTCCTTATGCTCGGACACATCGACGACGATGATGCGTTCCAGCAGGCCGATCTGCGGCGCGGCCAGGCCGATGCCGGGCGCCTTGTACATGGTCTCCAGCATGTCATCCATCAGCCTCACCACGCGGCCGTCGACGTTGGCGATGGGCGCGCACTTCTTCTTCAGGCGGGCGTCGGGAACGGTGAGGATGGGCAGGAGGGCCATGGGGGTCGTATCCGGATCAGGCGGCTGGTGAATAAGGGCGACGAGTATAAACGCTCGCCCATCTGCGAGATAGGGGAAGCCGGCCGCCAGGGCAAGGCCCGGTTGCGCCGCAGGGGGTATGCGGGCGGGCCAGGGATAGCAGCCACCCCGCACGCCCCAACGATTCCAAGGGCGACAATACTAGCCGTTTCTGCAACCATCGCGATGGTTCCTGGCCTCTCCGACATATTGACCCCATGCGCCCCGCTCTGTCCCGTACCCTCCCCGTCCGCTTTGTCGCGTCCCTCGCGTTGGCGCTGGCCGCCGGTTGTGCCCATCCCCAGCCGCCGGCACTGCCAACGCCCCAGTCCCACGTCGATTCCACTGCGCCGATAGCCGCCGATGGGCCGCGCCTGGATCCGGCGTCAATAATGAAGGCCATCCCCGACTTTCCCTGGGTGGCCGCCCAGCAGGGGGAGGCGGGCACGGTCGTCGTCGCCGTTCTGTGCGCCGCCGATGGACCCGTCACGGACGCGGAGGTGATGGAGGGCAGCGGGTCGGACCGGATGGACGCGGCCGTGCTGGCGGCCGGATTCAGCCACAAGTGGCGCTGCCTGCCCAGCCTAAATCCGCAAGCGCAACCCGCCCAGACGGGCCCCACCTGGATCACGCTGCGCTATGCCTTCAAGCAGGGCGACAGGAAGGATGATCCCCCTGCGCCGCCCCCGCCGCGCCTCGCGCTGGGCGCGCACATGGATACCGACACGGTCGTCCAACCACCCTATCCCGCCGAAGCGCTGCCGACGGAGGAATATGGCGACGTCCCCTTCACGTTCCTGTGCGGCGCCGATGGTGCCGTGCGGGAGGCGCGGCTGACCCAGCCCGGCCCGTCCGTCCATCCCCAGCTGGATGCGGCCGTCCTGGCGGCGGCGCGGGCAAGCGGCTGGCGCTGCCACCCCGCCAAGCATCCTGGCGACCGCCAGCCCATGGACTCCTGGGGATTCTACCGCCTGTCCTTCCCGGCCCCCGCCGGTGCCGGCCCCGCCCACGGCCTCAAGGCGGAAGCGGATGGGGCACAGATCGACCCCACCACACTGAGCCATCCCGACTACACCGTCGATGCCGCAAGGGCGGGGGAGGAGGGGGAGGTCATCATCGACTTCCTTTGCGGCGTCAACGGACGGCTGGGCGACTTCAAGATCGGCCAATCCTCCGGCCATCCCCGGCTGGACGCGGCGGCGCTGGCGGCCCTGCGGGCATCGCAGGTGCGCTGCGTGCCGGGCACCTCGGCGGAGGGCCGCATCCGGGTGACGCCCGGCGCCTACGGGATGGACTTCAAGTTATCCCCCCGGGCGCCCCAGCCGGGCGAGCCCCCCGTCCTGGACATCCGGTCGCTGGTCAACGCGCCGCCGGCCTATCCCCGCGGCGCCCTGGACCTGAAGGACCAGACCACCCTGACGGCCGCCATCCTGTGCGGCCCCGGGGGAACCCTGCTGGACAGCGCGTTGATGGAAAGCAGCGGCCACCCGGAACTGGACGCCGCCTTCATGGCGGCCACGGACTCCGGCCTGTGGCGCTGCCTTCCCGCCCAGCTGCGCGCCACCGGACAGCCAGTGGCCGCCTGGACGGCCTTCCGCCAGTATTTCGGCCGGGCCGCCGACGCCCCGCCGCCGGATGACGAGCCCGTAGGCGCGGCGGTGGACCCCGCGTCACTGGTCGCGCCGGGCCAGGCCCCGGCGGTGGCGATCCACAGCAAGAAACCCAAGGCCTGGCTGCGCTTCTGGTGCGATGCCAACGGCCACATCCTGACGCCCAGCCTGTTCCGCAGCTCCGGCGATCCACACCTGGACGCCGACCTGATGGCCCAGGCGCACGCCGGCAAATGGCGCTGCCTGCCCTATCAGCAGCCCGGCACCCACATCCCCGTGGCCGCCTGGGGCTTCTTCCCCTATAGCGGCCCCTCACCCGAGGGTGCGCCGCGCCCTTAAGGCCGCCGTCAGGGTGCCGTCGTCCAGATAGTCCAGTTCGCCGCCCACCGGCACGCCGTGGGCCAGGCGGCTGATGGCGACGTGCAGGCCGGAGAGGCGGTCGGTCAAGTAGTGGGCCGTGGTCTGGCCGCCGGCGGTGGCGTTCAGGGCCAGGATGACCTCGCGCACGGGCATGCCATCCGTGCCCTGGGCCACGCGGGCCAGCAGGCCGGGGACGGCCAGATCATCGGGGCCGATGCCGTCCAGGGCCGACAGGGTGCCGCCCAGCACATGGTAGAGGCCGCGATAGGCGCCCGTGCGCTCCAGCGCCCACAGGTCGCCCACCTCCTCCACCACGCACAGGATGGCGCGGTCGCGGGAGGCGTCGCGGCAGACGCCGCAGGGGTCGACCGTGTCCAGGTTGCCGCAGACGGGGCAGGTGCGGATGCGGGCGGCCGCCCCGGCCAGCGCCTCGGCCAGCGGGTCCATCAGCTGTTCGCGCTTCTTGATCAGGTGCAGGGCGGCGCGACGGGCCGAGCGCGGACCCAGGCCCGGCAGGCGCGACAACAGCTGTATCAGGCGGTCGATTTCAGGGCCGATCATGGCCCCAAGATAGGGGCTGTGCCGGCTTTGTTCCAGCCCTGCTTTGTTTTGAGTCCAGCCGGAAAAATGAAGACGCCGGGCCTGTCGCCAGGCCCGGCGTTCAAAACTGTACCCTGAGGGTCGGCGCGCCGATCAGAACGGCAGCTTCATGCCCGGCGGCAGCTTCAGGCCGCCCATGAGCTTGTTGGTCTCTTCGGCGATGTGCGCCTCGACCTTGCTCTTGGCGTCGTTGAAGGCGGCGACCAGCAGGTCCTCCAGCACCTCGATGTCCTCGGGGTCGACGACGGACTTGTCGAGCTTCACCTTCTTCAGCTCGCCCTTGCCGTTGACCACGACGCGGACCATGCCGGCGCCGGACTGGCCGTCGGCCTCGATCTCGCCCAGCTTGCCCTGCATTTCCTGCATCTTGGCCTGCATCTGCTGGGCCTGCTTCATCATCTGGCCGATGTTCTTCATGGCCTAAAAATCTCCTTCCCAGTCGCCGTCGCTCATGTCGGGCGGGGCGTCGAAATACGGGTTGTCGGGGGCATCCATACCGCCATCCTCGTAAGAAGGGAAGGCGGGGGTGAGAGCGGCCTCTTCGGCGGCGGCCTTGGCGGCCGCCGCGGCCAGCTGGTCCAGGTCGCGCACCGCCGCCATCCTGGCGCCGGGGAACGCGGCCATCAGGGCCTGCACCAGGGGGTTGGCCGCAGCCTGTTCGCGGGTGCGGTTCTCCGCCGCGCGGTCCTGGTCACTGAGCGTGGGTTCGCCGGGCGCGCTGGAGACGGTGACGATCCAGCGCCGGCCGGTCCATTCCGTCAGCAGCTGGCCCACGCGGCCGGCCAGGTTGGGCACCGCCATGGCGGTGGGCCGCAGCTCGATCAGCCCCGGCTCGAACTTCACCAGGTGCACCATGCTCAAGAGGTTGCCCTGCAGCATCCCCTCGCGCCGGGCGCCGAACAGCTCCGCCACCTCGCGGAAAGACTTGGGATCGGCCGGGGGCAGATCCGGAACGGGCTCCATCACGGGGGCGGGAGCGACCACGGGAGCCGCCTTCACCGCACCGGCCAGGCCGCCGCGCAGGACGGCCATGGGGGCGCCGTTTGGGCTGCCGCCACCGCCGGCCATGGCCATGCCGCGCGCCGTGGCGCCGCCGCCATTGCCACCACCGCCCATCGGCGCGCCGCCGCCCCCCGTGGGGGCACCGGTGGGCACGCCACCCTCCATCACCTTGCGCACCAAATCACCCGGGCTGGGCAGGTCGGCGGCGTAGGCCAGGCGGATCAGCACCATTTCCAGGGCCTGCATGGGCACCGGCGCCTGCTGCACCTCGCCCAGGCCCTTCAGCAGGATCTGCCAGGCGCGGGCCAGGGCCGGCATGCCCAGCTTGGCCGCCAGATCACCGCCGCGCACCCGCTCCATCTCCGGGATGCCCTGGTCCTGGGCCGTGCCGGGGACCACGCGGGCGCGGGTCAGGAAATGGGTGAAGTCCAGCAGGTCCTGGGCGATGACCACCGGGTCGGCGCCGCGCTTGTGCAGATCGTCCAGCACCGCCAGCGCGTCGGCCGGCTTGCCCGACAGGGTCGATTCGAACAGGTCAACCACTAGGGTGCGGTCGGCCAGGCCCAGCATGTCGCGGACCTGCAGGCCAGTGACCGCGCCGCCGCCCAGCGCGATGGCCTGATCCAGCAGCGACAGCCCGTCACGCACCGAGCCGTCGGCGGCGCGGGCGATCAGGCTCAGCGCCTCCGCCTCCACCGGCACCGATTCCTGCGCCGCGATACGGCCGAAATGAGCCTGCAGCGTACCCTGGTCCACCCGGCGCAGGTCGAAGCGCTGACAGCGCGACAGCACCGTCACCGGCACCTTGCGGATCTCGGTGGTGGCAAAGACGAACTTCACATGGGGCGGCGGCTCCTCCAGCGTCTTCAGCAGCGCGTTGAACGCGCTGCGCGACAGCATGTGGACCTCGTCGATGACGTAGACCTTGTAGCGCGCGCCGGCCGGGGCGTAGCGCACGCCCTCGATGATCTCGCGGATGTTGTCGACCGAGGTGTTGCTGGCCGCGTCCATCTCGATGACGTCGACATTGCGGTCCTGTGAGATGGACACGCACTGCTCACACACGCCGCAGGGGCTGACGGTGGGGCCGCCCTGGCCATCGGGGCCAATGCAGTTCAGCGCGCGGGCGATGATGCGGGCGGTGGTGGTCTTGCCCACGCCGCGCACGCCGGTCAGCATGTAGGCCTGATGGATGCGCCCCGACTGGATGGCGTTGCGCAGGGTGCGCACCAGGGCATCCTGCCCGATCAGCTCATCGAAATTGCGGGGGCGATATTTGCGGGCCAGGACCCGGTAAACGGCATTACCGGCGGCGGAGTCGTAAGCGGAGGAAAGCGGGCTTTGATCGGTCACGGGATCGCTCGACCCTTCCGGCGCTGGCAGGGACAGGGCGCGCCGGCGGCTAGCGCCGGGTGCCCGCCTAGGGGCTTCTCATTTTATGAGGTGGGAGGCTGGACATGCGACCCGCGCCGAAACTCGTTACGGCTGCTTCCTTCCGGACCTGACCGGGTTGGCGAGGGACACGTCCGCCGCCAACCTCCCGCCGCCATATATCGGCATCGCACCGCCCCATAGCAAGTGAAAAGGCGGCAGGGCCGACCCGCCCGTCCCGATGCGCCGCATGACGAGGGGTGCCTTGCCCGCTCCGGTCCCATCATGAGACGAATGGTGATCATGACGAACCGGTCTCAGAAAAACTTCTACACCGGCGCCGGCCTGGACCGCGCCACCGTCGCCCGCAAGCAGGCCGACTGGCTGGCCCAGCGCCTGGCGGCCCCCGAAAGCCGATTCCTGGCCGTCTGGCGCGGCCAGTTCCTGGTGGCGCCCGTGCCCGAGGGAACGGAAGCGCCGCCGGCCGTGCAGCCGGTCTACCTGGACGCCGGTTCTCCCTGGTGGCGCGAGGCCGCAACCCTGGCCCCCGCCTTCCTGGGCGTGGAGGGGGACGTCGCCCATTTCGCCGTCGACCTGTCGGGGCTGGAGGAAGGCCATCCGGACCTGGTGGGCCTGGGCACGCCGACCGAGCTGCGCACCCTGGCCCACCAGGTGGACCGGTCCACGGCCAGCCTGCTGGCCTATGTGCGCGGCCTGCTGGGCTGGCACCAGCGCCATCGTTTCTGCGGCGTCTGCGGCACGGTGACCGAGGTGATCGAGGGCGGGCATGTCCGCCGCTGCACCAACCCCGACTGCAAGACCCTGCACTTCCCCCGCACCGATCCGGCGGTGATCATGCTGGTGCATGACGGCGACCGCTGCGTCATGGGCCGGCAGGCCCGATTCGGCCAAGGCATGTATTCCACCCTGGCCGGCTTCGTGGAACCGGGCGAAAGCCTGGAGGAGGCGGTGGCGCGCGAGGTGATGGAGGAGGCGGGCATCCAGGTGACGGACGTGCGCTATCAGTCCTCCCAGCCGTGGCCCTTCCCCTCCTCCCTCATGCTGGGCTTCCACGCCCGCGCCGTGACCACGGAGCTGAAGGTGGATTTGGAGGAGCTGGAGGACGCGCGCTGGTTCACCCGGGATGAGGTGCGCGAGGCCAGCCTGCGCAACGGCCCCCCGGACGGCAGCTTGCGCATTCCCCCCGGCGACAGCATCGCCCGCCGCCTGATCGAGGATTGGCTGGAGGGTGAGGTTTAGGCGATCGACCAAATCGGGGGAAAGCACCATGTCGGGGGAAACGCAGACCAGCACCTGGCCGCTGCCCAAGTTCTATTTCTCAGTGCAGTTGGGCGGCACCATCGCAGCCACCTTCCAGGAAGTGACGGGGCTGGACACCGAGGCCACCGCCTCCGCCACGGGGCCGGTCTTGGGCAAGGTCGGAAACGTCACCCTGCGCAAGGGCGTCTTGGCAAACGACTCCGCCCTTTGGAATTGGGTCAACCAGATCCAGCTGAACACCATCGCGCGCCAGACGATGGTGATCGGCCTGCTGGACGAGACCGGCGCGCCCAAGAGGGTGTGGACCCTGAACAACGCCTGGCCGACCAAGCTCACCGGCACGGACCTGAAGTCCGAAGGCAACGAGGTGGCCGTGGAGTCGGTGGAGGTCGCCTACGAAACCCTGGTGATCTCCGCTCCTTAACGGGGTGCGGACTCAGGCGTCCCCGCCCATGATGGCCAGCGCCTGGGCATGCGCCCGGGCGTCGCCGGACGCCACCACCTCGCCCACCGCGCCCAGCACCAGGTCGCGGCCCTGCCAGTCGGTCATGCGGCCGCCGGCGCCCTCGACCACCGGCACCAGGGCCGCCCAGTCCCAGGGCGCCAGGTCGCGCTCCACCGAAATGTCCAGCCAGCCGTTGGCCACCTGGGCGTAGCCGTAACAATCGCTGCCGTAGACGACGTAGCGCGAGGCGGCTTTCAACTGGGCGAAGCGTTCCGCCTCCACGCCCTTGAACATGTCGGGGCTGGTGGTGGTCACCGTCGCCTCCGCCAGGGTGGCGCAGGCGCGGGTGCGCACGGGCGTGCCGTTGAAGCGGGTGGGGTGGCCCGCGCCGCCGATCCAACGCTCACCCAGGATGGGCTGGTCGATGACACCCAGTACCGGTCGGCCATGGCGCAGCAGGCCGATCAGGGTGCCGAAGATGGGCCGGCCGGTCATGAAGCTCTTGGTGCCGTCGATGGGGTCCAGCACCCAGACATATTCCCGGTCCAGGCCGTGGGTGCCCAGTTCCTCGCCCAGGATGCCGTCGTCGGGGCGCTCCGCCGCCAGCAGGGCGCGCAGGGCCTCTTCCGCCTGCCGGTCGGCGATGGTGACCGGCGTCAGGTTGGACTTGGCATCGATCTCCACATCCGCACGGAAATAGCGGCGGATGACGGCGCCCGCCGACTCGGCCATACGATGGACCAGGGCGATGAACTCTTCCGGAACGGGCGTCGTCATGGGTTCTTCCTGGGGTGCGGGAGATGCAAAGAGGGGCGGCCCCGGCCGGGACCGCCCCTGCTTTTATACCGGAGAGGCCGCCGCCTCAAACCCAAGGCGGCCGACTATCCCTTAAGCGCACCCGCCTCCTCAGGGCAGCGGGGCCGGGCTGTCGGCCTGGCTGCGCAGATAGGCGATGACGTCGGCGCGGTCCTTGACGGACTTGAAGCCGGCGAAGGTCATCTTGGTGCCCGGGGCGTAGGTCTTGGGGCTGGCCAGGAACTCGTTCAGCTTTTCGTAATCCCAGGTGCCACCCAGCTTCTTGATGGCGTCGGAGTAGGCGAAGCCCTCCATATGGCCCTGCTTGTTGCCAATGATGCCCCACAGGTTGGGGCCCACCTTGGCCGGGCCGCCCTTGTCGAAGGTGTGGCAGGCCTGGCAGACCTTGGTCAGCTTGGCGCCGTTGTCGGCGCTGGCAGCGGCCAGCAGCGGGCTGACCGGGTCCGGCTTGGCCGGCGCCGCCGGTTCGCCACCCGCGGCCGGGGCCGCCTCCACGCCTTCGATCTTGTACACGTTCTCGGTCAACATCGTCGGGTGCACGGCCTTCTTGGCGATGAACCCCGCCAGCAGGGCGATCAGCGCGCCCAACAGAATGGCCATGGAAATCTTGTTGAAGAAGCTACCCGCCATCAGATCAAGCCCTCATGTCCCACGCTGTTTGCCATTCGCGTGCTGGTTATGGTTCCTGCGCGTCCAGGTTAACGCCAGGTGGTGACGCTTGTCGATGCCCGGGGCCGTTATGGTCCGGCCATCATTCTCCCAAATTCCGGGCGACGATAAGCGGCCTGTTCAACCAGGGCAAGATAGTTCGGCGCCCTGCCTGCAAACCGGCTTGACCATGGGAGGTAAATGTCGCACGCCTGCCCCAGCCATGAGCCAAATCAAATCGTAGGCCGAAGCCCCATGTCTTCAAGCCCCGCCGCCTCTCCCCTGGGCGCGCCCAAAGCCCCCATCGTGATCATTCCGGCGCGGATGGCCTCCACCCGGCTGCCCAACAAGCCGCTGGCCGACATCGGCGGTGCCCCCATGATCGTGCAGGTGTGGCGGCGCGCGGCGGAGGCCGACATCGGACCGGTGCTGGTGGCGGCGGCGGAACAGGAAATCGTCGAGGCGGTGCGGGACACCGGCGGCCAGGCGGTGCTGACCAACCCCGACCACCCCTCCGGCTCCGACCGCATCCACGAGGCGCTGCGCCTGGTGGACCCGGAGGGGCGGCACGACGCCGTGGTCAACGTCCAGGGCGATTTGCCGACGGTGGAGCCGGCCACGGTGCGTGCCGCCTTCGGCCCGCTGGCCAACGGGCAAGTGGACATCGCCACCCTGGCGGTGGAGATCACCGTGGAGGAGGAGCGGCACAACCCCAACGTGGTCAAGGCGGTGATCGAGCTGGCACCGGGCGCCCGCGTGGGCCGCGCCCTGTACTTCACCCGCACCACCACCCCCTGGGGTGCCGGCCCGCACTATCACCACATCGGGCTTTATGCCTATCGCCGCGAGGCCCTGGCCCGCTTCGTCGCCCTGCCCCCCGCGGCCTTGGAACAGCGCGAGAAGCTGGAGCAGCTGCGGGCGCTGGCCAACGGCATGCGCATCGACGTGGCGGTGGTGGACGCCGTGCCCCTGGGCGTGGACACGCCGGAGGACCTGGAACGGGCGCGGGCCCTCATCAGCCGCATAGGCGCCCCCTGATTCCAACGGCATGAGCCTCGGCGCATGCCGTTGTAGGCTGCGACCGCATTTATACGTGAAAGGGCCGCCGCAGCTTTTTGGGAAGCAAAGCGGACTGAAAAGCGAAGAAGCCAAGCGGCCGGACGGCCGCGCCCGGCGTTTGAGGGAAAAAGAAGCAATGTCCAGCACCGCGGATAACAGCATCGCCTACCAGGGGGCGCCTGGCGCCAATTCCGACATGGCGTGCCGGCAGGTGTTTCCGGACATGGTCCCCCTGCCCTGCCATTCATTCGAGGACGCCTTCGCCGCCGTGACGGAGGGCCGCGCCCGCCTGGCCATGATTCCCATCGAGAATTCGGTGGCCGGCCGCGTGGCCGACATGCACCACCTGTTGCCCCAGGGCGGCCTGCACATCATCGGGGAGCATTTCCAGCGGGTGGTCCACTGCCTGGTGGCGCCCAAGGGGGCGACCATCGCCGGCCTAAAACAGGTGCATTCCCACATCCAGGCCCTGTCGCAGTGCCGGGGCTATCTGCGCGCCCACGGCATGGCGCCCATCACCCATGCCGACACGGCCGGCGCGGCCGCCGACGTGGCCAAGTGGGGCGACGTGACCCAGGGCGCCATCGCCTCGGAACTGGCCGCCCAGATTTATGGGCTGGAGGTGCTGGCGCGCGGCATCGAGGATGCGGAGCACAACACCACCCGCTTCCTGATCCTATCGCGGGAGCCCAAGCCGGCGCCGCGCGGGGCGGGCCCCATCATCACCAGCTTCGTCTTCCGGGTGCGCAGCGTGCCGGCGGCCCTGTACAAGGCCATGGGCGGCTTCGCCACCAACGGCATCAACATGACCAAGCTGGAAAGCTACATGGTGGGCGGCCGCTTCACCTCCACCCAGTTCTACGCCGACGTGGAAGGCCACCCCGAGGACCGGCCCCTGCGCCTGGCGCTGGAGGAGCTGGACTTCTTCGCCCGCGAACTGAAAATCCTCGGCGTCTATCCCGCCCACCCCTTCCGCTCCGAAAGCAGCCAGCGCGACGACGGGCAGGATTAAGGAGTCTTTTGATGGCCCTGCTGTTCGTCTCCGCCCACGACCACGCCGAGGACTGGGTGAACGAGCTGAACGCCCAAATGCCTGAGCTGGATGTGCGGGTGTGGCCGGAGGGCATGGGCGATCTGGCGGAGATCGACTACGCCCTGGTCTGGAAGCCGCCGGCGGGCCTGCTGGCCAGCCTGCCCAAGCTGAAGGTCATCTTCTCGCTGGGCGCCGGGGTCGATGCCCTGCTGGCCGACCCCACCCTGCCCGACCTGCCGCTGGTGCGCATGGTGGAGCCGGGCCTGACCGAGGGCATGACCGAGTATGTCTGCCTGCATGTGCTGCGCTGGCATCGCGACGCCCCCCTGTTCGAGGCGCAGCAGCGGGCGGCGCAGTGGAAGCAGCTGACCCACCAGCACCTGGCGCGGGAACGCAGGGTGGGCATCCTGGGCCTGGGCGCCCTGGGCAGCGACGCGGCGCAGGCCCTGAGGGCCCTGCGCTTCGACGTGGCCGGCTGGAGCCGCTCAGCCAAGCACCTGGACGGCATCGCGACCTATCATGGGGCCGGGGGCTTGGCGCCCTTCCTGGCGCGCACGGACATCCTGGTCTGCCTGTTGCCCCTGACGCCGGACACGGAGAACATCCTGGACGCGGGCCTGTTCGCCCAGCTGCCCCGGGGTGCCGTGGTCATCAACGCGGCCCGGGGGCGCCATCTGGTGGAGGAGGATCTGCTGGCGGCGCTGGACAGCGGCCACTTGGCCGGTGCCACACTGGACGTGTTCCGCACGGAACCGTTGCCGGCCGACCATCCCTTCTGGACCCACCCCAGGGTGACCGTCACCCCCCACGTCGCCGCCATTACCCAAGCGCGCACGGCGGTGGAACAGGTGGTGGGCGGGCTGAAGCGCCTGGCCGCCGGCCAGCCGCTGATCAACCTGGTGGACCGGCGTCGCGGCTATTGAATGAGGCCGGACTGGCCGCCGCCTTCGGACAAGTCGATCAAGGCCTCGACATCCACCAGTTCCACCATCTGGTCGGGCAACAGCCGGACGAGGTGGGCGGTCTTGAGCCTGGTGAAGGCGCGGGAGACCGTTTCCATGGTCAGCCCCAGGAAATCCGCGATGTCGGTGCGGGTCATGGGCAGCGGGATACGGCAATGGTCCTGAGGCTCGGGCGTCACCCGGCGGGCCTGGTGCAGCAGAAAGCTGGCCAGCCGCTCCGGCGCGGTCTTGCGGCCCAGCAGCAACATCTGCTCCTGCGCCACCTGCAGTTCGGTGGCGGTGGCCGCCAGCAGGCGCAGGCGCAGTTCCGGATCCCGTTCCAGCAGCGTGTCGAACTGCGTGCGGGACAGGCGCCGCAGGGTCACGGACGTGACAGCCTCGGCGGAATAGAGATAGGTGCCGCCCGGGGCCAACCCCAGCATGTCGCCGGGCTGCAGGAAGCCCACGATCTGCCGCCGGCCGTCAGCCATCATACGCAGGATGCGGACCATGCCGGAGGTGATGATGCGCACGCTGCTGGCCGTGTCGCCTTCCGAGAAGATCACCTGGTCCCGGCTGTAGGCGGAAGCCTCGTCCGCCCAGGGGGCGAACGGGCCGGCCGATGCGGCCCGGCTGGCGGACGGCGCCGGCAGGACGGTGAAGACGGCCGGGCTGGGCTGGCGGAGGGCGGCCGGGGCGGTGGCGAGCGATGGCGTCATCTGGGGGCTCCCGTTCGTGTCGGGCCTGAACCAGCCCGTCGTCGTTCCGTGAGAGAACCCTAGCGCCCAGCGTTCCGCCTGATGAGTTCGGTCTTCTACCTACGTAAAACCCCTTATCTGCGTAAAACCCCCTATGGGCGCAAGACCAGGGGCCGTCAGGCAGGGCCGCCCAGCAGCCGCCGCAATTCATCCAGCAGCCGGCCGGTATCGACGGGCTTGTCCAGGAAGCCGGCCACCCCCGCCCGAAGGGCCCGGTCGCGCGTCTCCGCCTCCATGTTCGCGGACATCATCAGGACAGGCACCTCGCGCAGCAGGGCGCGGTGCCCCTCGACGAACTCGACGCCCGTCATGCCGGGCATATGCTGGTCAAGCAGCAGGCACCCCGGACCGCCATCGAAATCGGCGGCGAAGTCCTGGCAGGAGGCGTGAAGGTCGACCTCGAAGCCGTACAGCCGCAGCAGAAACTTTAGGGAGTCGCGGACGGACTCGTCGTCATCGACGACATGGATCCGTCCCGCCGCGATGTCAGGCACATCAAATCTCCTACAGGCATCACACCGGCGACGGTGCCAACCCAGCCGCCTCCTTGAAATTAAGGTGTCGATGCCTACAGGAGTAATAAGGGTTTCCCCGTATTCCGGCCGGTTTTGACGCGGATCAACCCGCGTTCGGGCGAATACCTGCCGCCAGCGCCAGCCGCACCAGATGGGACAGGCTGCTGGCGCGCATCTTCTCCATCACCCGGGCGCGGTGGATTTCCACCGTGCGCGGACTGATGGACAGGTCGAAGGCGATGATCTTGTTGGGCTTGCCATCGACCAGCCCCTGCAACACATCCAGTTCCCGCGGCGTCAGCGCGTCCAGGCAGGCCAGCGCCTCCGGTGACGGCGTCTCCGCCCCGGCAGAGGGGGGGGCCGCGTCGGCCACGGCACGGGGCCGGGACAGCGCCGACTGGAGGGATGCGAGCAGCGTCTCCTCCTCGAACGGCTTTTCGATGAAGTCCAGGGCCCCGGCCTTCATCGCCGCCACCGCCAGGGGGACGTCGCCATGGCCGGTCATGACGATGACCGGAAGGGTGGATCCGCGCGCGACCAGCCGTTCCTGGACCTCCAGCCCGGTCAGGCCGGGCATGCGCACGTCCACAACCAGGCAGGCGCAGCGCGTGGGCGCGTCGGAGTCCAGGAACTCCAGGGGAGAGGAAAAGACCGCGACCTGGTAGCCCGACGCCATCAGCAACAGCCGCAGCGAATCCCGAACGGCGGCATCGTCATCCAGCACGGCGATGATCGGCTCAGGCGTCATGGTTTCTCTCGGTCTCAGGCAGCAGGGGCAGCGTGAAACGGAAGGTCGCGCCACCGTGTTCGTTACGTTCGGGCCACAGCCGCCCGCCATGGGCCTCGACGATGGACCGGCTGATCGACAGCCCAACCCCCATGCCCCGTTCCTTGCCGGAAACGAAGGGTTGGAACAGGCGGGCCATGGCGGCCTCATCCAACCCATGGCCGGTATCAGCCACCGCGATCTCCATGAACCCCGCGCCATCCGGGGCCGCCGAGGGGGCCGCCGTGATGGACAGGATGCGTTCCGTCTGACCCTCCATCGCCTCGACCGCGTTGCGGATGAGGTTGAGCAGCACCTGCTGAATCTGGATTTTGTCGATGACGGCGCGCAGGTCCTGCCGCTGCAGGCGCAATTCCATGCGCACGCCGCTTTCCCGCGCCCCGACCAGAGCCAGGGCGGCCGCCTCCTCGATCAGCCCATCCAGGCTTTCCGCACGCCGGTCGGTACCACCCTTGGCGATGAAGTCGCGCAGCCGCCGGATGATCTGCCCGGCCCGCAGGGCCTGCGCCGACGCCTTTTCCATGGCCTCCCGCGCCAGGGGCATATCGACGGTCTCCGTCCGCTCCAGCAGCCGCAGGGACGCCTTGATGTAATTGACCACCGCCGTCAGCGGCTGGTTCAGCTCATGCGCCAGGGCCGACGCCAGCTGCCCCATGACGCTGACCCGGCTGACGTGCAGCAGTTCCGCCTGCAACTGCTGCAGCCGCCGCTCCACCGCCTGGTGTTCCGTCAGGTCGTGGATGAAGCCGGTGAACAGACGCTCACCCTCCAGGTCCACGGCACCGACCGCCAGTTCCATGGGGAACACGGTTCCGTCGCGGCGCCGGCCGGAGACGATGCGGCCCACGCCGATGATGCGCTTCTCCCCCGTGGCGAGATAGCGGGCGATGTACTGGTCGTGCTGCTCCCGGTAGGGCGAGGGCATGAGCATGCTGACGTTCCGCCCCTGCACCTCGGCCTCGGCATAGCCGAACAGGCGCTGGGCGGCCGGGCTGAACGAGCGGATCAGCCCCTGGCCGTCGATGACGATGAGGGCGTCCGGGATGGTCTCGATGATGGAGGCCAGGCGCGCCTCGCGGTTGCGCAGGGCCTGTTCCGCCGCCCGCCGGTCGCTGATGTCGCGGATGATGCCGATATAGGCCGGCGGCCCGTCCTGCAGCGCCTCGCCCACCGACAGTTCCATGGGGAAGGTGGTGCCGTCCCGGCGCAGGCCCGTGACCTCGCGGCCGATACCGATGATGCGCTTTTCCCCCGTGGCGCGGTAGCGGGCCAGATACTGGTCGTGCTCGTCCTGGTAGGGGGCGGGCATCAGCATCTTGACGTTACGGCCCATCACCTCCGCCGCCGTCCAGCCGAACAGGCGTTCGCAGGCGGGGTTGAAGGATTGGATCGTGCCCTGGCCGTCGATGACGATCACGCCATCGGGCACGGTGTCCATCAACGCGCGGAAGTGGGGTGACAGCATGGGGATCTCCGTTCGTCACACCATATGTCGTGATCCGAACGTTTCCCATACCTAACAATTCCCCACCCCGAGCTGAGGTGGAAATACGCCGGGATATTCGCCGAAAGCGTGCCCTGGGAACGCCCTCACCCCAGGCGCTTGACCGCCGTAATGCCCTTACCCGCCGCCGCCCGCGCCAGGACGTCGGCCAGGGGTTCGCGCACCGTGGCCATGTGATGGGCGTTGGCATGCACCAGGTGGGTCTCATCCGCCATGATGCCGACATGGCCGGGGAAGAACACCAGATCGCCGCGCTGGTAGGTGTGGCCGACGCCATCGGCCGAAACCACGGTACCCAGCGCCGCCTGCTGCTGGTCGCTGTCGCGCGGGCACGGCAAGCCGGCCGCGTCCAGCGCCAACTGGATCAGGCCGGAGCAGTCGATGCCCACGCTGGTGCGCCCGCCCCACAGATAGGGCGTGCCCAGCAAGCGCAGGGCGGTGTCCACCGGGTCGGCCTTCACGGTCCCGATCTCCGCCACATGCACCAGGGGAACCCAGCCGCCGCCGGCCACGCCGGCGAAGCCATTGGCCTCTTCCACCACGCACAGCGGCGCGCCCAGGCTGATCATGTCCAGCGGCGGGGTCTTCAGGTCCGGCTCGGGATGGAAGAAGCTGCGCAGGGCCGTCAGCTTGTGCGTCGGCTCCGCCAGCTCGTCATCCAGGGCTTCCAGCTGCAGGTAGCCGACATAGCCGTCGGTGGCGTTCTGGCCCCAGACCCAGCCGTCCTTCTCCTCGAACACCGTGAACACCTCGCCAAACAGCAGCTGGCTGGACTGGCGGGCGGTGAAGGTGGGTTCTTCCTTCAGGCTGACATAGCCGGCGCGCACCTGGCAGGGCACGCCGTCGACATAGCGCTCGGCCGTGACCTTGCCGTAAAGGTGGGCGGAGGCGAGGTCGGAACGGTAAGGGTTCACGCGCGGGTCGAGAACCGGCGTGGTCTTGGGCTTGCTGGACATCTCACATCATACCGGTGCGGAAACCGGCTCCGAAGCTGACGGGGGGGCGACGGGGGTCGCGGCGGGGCGGGGGGCCGCGACGCGTGACCCGTCCAATGCGCCCTGCACGGCGCCCGCGTCAATCACCATCTGCCCGAACTCATGCAGGAAGACGGAGCCCTTGACCGTGCGCTGAACCAGGACGTTGCGCCGATCCTCCGCGTCACGCTTGCGCTTGGTGAAGCCCAGGCGGCCCAGCCGATCCAGAGCGCGGGTGATGGCGGGCTTGGACACGTTCAGCGTCGCCGCCAGGCCGCGCACCGTGTGGGGCGGCGGGGTCATGTAGACGGTCAGCAACAAAGCCAGCTGGCGGGCCGAGAGGTCCGGGCTGGCGGCCCGCACGCTTGCCACCAGCGCGCCGCGCCAGAGTTCCAGGGCTTCGAGATTACGCGACATGATGCCCCCCGCACCCGGAAACGTTTATCCGGCCCGCCCCTTGTTCCGGCCCCCGCCGTCATTCCGACAGCGTATCGGCCAGCCGCAACTGTCGGGAGTGTGCCGAAAGTCCCGCCCAGCGGCAAGGGCTTGCCACCCCCGAAGGGGTAGCGGAACGCTACATAATTATTTTTTATCCAAGCGGGCACCTCCCGGTCATTTCCCCAGGAGGCGCCGGTGATTTCAGGCCTGGGCCGGGTACCGGCGGCTCAGCATGGCGAAGGCGGCGCGCAGGCCCATGGCCTCGCCCCCCTCCGGCCGGCCGGGCTTCGCGCTGGCGTTCCAGGCCATCAGGTCGATGTGGGCCCAGGGCGTGCCCTTGGTGACGAAGCGCTCCAGGTACAGGGCCGCCGTGATGGCGCCGCCATAGCCGCCGCCGGGCGCGTTGTTCAGGTCGGCGATCTTGCTGTCCAGCTGCTTGGCATAGCCCTGCCACAGCGGCATGCGCCACAGCGGGTCGCCCGTTTCCTTGGCGGCCGCCAGGATGTCGTCGGCCAGCTGGTCGTCGTTGGCGAACAGGGCCGGCAGGTCGGTGCCCAGCGCGATGCGGGCGGCGCCCGTCAAGGTGGCGAAGTCCAGGATCAGGGCGGGCTTGGCGCTGTCGGCTTCCGCCAGGGCGTCGCACAGGATCAGCCGGCCCTCGGCATCCGTGTTGCCGATCTCCACCGTCAGGCCCTTGCGGGTGGTGATGATGTCCATGGGGCGGAAGGCGTTGCCGGAGATGGCGTTCTCCACCGCCGGCACCAGCACGCGCAGGCGCACCGGCAGCTTGGCCGCCATGACCAGGCGCGCCAGGCCCAGCACATGGGCGGCGCCGCCCATGTCCTTCTTCATCAGCAGCATGCCGCCCGCCGCCTTGATGTCCAGGCCGCCGCTGTCGAAGCACACGCCCTTGCCCACCAGGCAGACCAGCGGGTTGGCGGCGTCGCCCCAGGTGAGGTCGATGAAATGAGGCTTCTTGTCCGCCGCCCGGCCCACGGCATGGACGGTGGGGTAGTTGGCGGCCAGCAGGTCGTCGCCGACGATGACCGAGACCTCGGCGCCAAACTCCGCCCCCAGTTCCTTGGCGGTGGCGGCCAGGTCGGCCGGCCCCATGTCCTCCGCCGGGGTGTTGATGAGGTCGCGCACCAGGTAGACGGCGCGGGCCATGCTGTCCACAGCCGCCGCGTCCGCGCCGGCGGGCAGCACCAGGCGCGGCAGGTCCTTCGTCGCCTTGCGATAGCGGGTGAAGCGGTAGCTGGCCAGCGCCCAGCCGGTGGCGGCGGCCGTCGCCTGCTCAGGCGTCAGGCTGTCGTCCAGGGCGTAGCTGGCGCCAGCCCCTTTTGCCCCGGCGGGCAGCGTCGTGGGCAAGCCGGCGAAGCTCCACAGGTCCAGCGTCTCGCCCACGCCCACCAGCACCCGGTCCAACTGCCCGTCGGCCGAGGGCAGCAGCGCGGTGGCGCCAGGCTCGGCCGTGAAGCCGACGCTGCGCACCCAGGCGGCGGTGGCAGCCGGGGCCGTTTCCAGCCAGGCGTCCAGCCCGTCCTTGCGCACGGGGATCAGGGTGACGGTGTCGGCGGCCTTCTGGGCCAGGAAGCAGGACAGCACGGGCGGAACCTTTCGGCTTCGGAAAGTCAGGCGCGCAGGGTTCCACATCCGGGTCCCGGTTTCAAACGCGGCGGCGTCACACCGGCGGTGACACCGCTGGCGCGACGGGGCAACCCCCGCTACCCTCACCCGTCCGTCGCTACCGATCCCGAGGGACCAGCCCCATGTCCGCCGACCTCACCCTGATCCTGGGCAGCAAGACCTACTCCTCGTGGTCGCTGCGCCCCTACCTGGCGCTGCGCCACGCCGGCCTGGCCTTCGAGGAGGTGGTGATCCCCCTGCGGCAAACGGACAGCAAGGCGCGCATGCTGGCCCACAGCCCGGCGGGCAAGGTGCCGGCCCTGATCCACCGCACGGGACCCCACCGCGCCGCCGGCGGCGACATCACGGTGTGGGACAGCCTGGCCATCTGCGAATACGCCGCCGAGCTGGCGCCCGACGCCCGGCTGTGGCCGCAGGACGCCGGTGCCCGCGCCCATGCGCGGTCCATCAGTGCCGAGATGCACTCCGGCTTCATGGACGTGCGCCGCAACCTGTTCATGGATCTGGGCCGCACCATCGACCGGCCGGAGCGTCTGGCCAAGGCCGCCAGCGACATCACCCGCATCCAGGCCATCTGGGCCGACTGCCTGGACCGCTATGGCGGCCCCTTCCTGTTCGGCGCCTTCACCATCGCCGACGCCATGTACGCCCCGGTCGTCACCCGCTTCCAGACCTGGAAGGTACCGCTGAGCGAGGCGTCCCAGGCCTATGTCGACGCCATCGAGGCCCTGCCCGCCATGAAGGATTGGCGCGCGGACGCGGCGAAGGAAACCGTCGTCCTGGACATGCTGCTGGATTAAGGGGTCAACCCGACGCGGGTCAACCCGACGTGGCCAGGGTCACGTCGAAGCCCTGCTCCCGGTAATAGCGTGCGGCCCCCGGGTGCAGGGGCACGGCCAGACCGGTCAGCGCCGCCTCCTTGCGGATGCTGTCGCCCCGGGGATGGCCCGCCACCAGCAAGCGGCGGGTGTTGGGGTGCCACAGCGCCTTGACGATGCCGTAGGCCAGCTCATCCGGCAGGGCGGTGGTGGTCAGCCATTGGGCGCCCACGCCCAGGGTCTTGGTCTCCGGCACGCCGACATAGGCGCCGTCGCCGCCGATGGTGGTCTCGGTGAACAGGGGCAGGCCGGGGCTGAGGCGCGGCAGGCGGGCGTCGATGATGGAGATGAGGCGCACCGGCAGGCGCGCCGCCACGTCGGCCACCGCCGGCAGGGGATAGCCGCCGATGATGAAGAAGGCGTCCAGCTGGCCGGAGGCCAGGCGGTCCCCCGCCGTGCCGGGGTTGAGGTAGAAGGGCTGCACCGTCTTTTCCGACAGGTCGTGCGCCTGCAGGATCAACAGCGCGGTGGGCAGGGTGCCGGAGCCCTTCTCACCCAGCGCCACCCGCCGGCCCTTGAGATCATTCACCGTCTTGATGGGACTGTCGCCCCGCACCACCAGGTGCACCGTCTCGCTGTACAGGTTGGCCAGGGCCCGCAGCTCGGTGAAGGGCGGCTTGCCGGCGTAGGGGCCCTTGCCCTTGTAGGCCAGGAAGCCGATGTCGGCCTGCACCAGCCCCGTCTCGTACCGGGCGGCGCGCAGGGCCTCGATATTCTCCACCGCGCCGGAGGTGGTTTGCGCCACGGCGATGACGCCGGGAATGCCGCAGCTGCCGCCCCGGTCGCATCCCGGGCTGCCCGGCGGGTTGCTGATGGCGTTGGCCAGGATGCCGCCAATGGGGAAGTAGGTGCCGCCGGTCGTGCCGGTGCCAATGGTCAGGAAGCGGATGGATTCGGCGTGGCCGCCCCGGCCGCCGCCGCCCCAGCCCAGCCCAGCCGCCGCCAGCGCGCCCAGTCCCCCCACCAGCAGACGCCGGCGCGAGGGGGCGCCGGCGGGTGGAACGGACCCCACGCGACCCGCCCCTGGGCCCTCCCCTGATGACGGGACGGGATGCCGGCTGTCAGGGACCTCGGACACGGGGAAACATCCTTCGGCGGATGGCACGGCGGCACCGGGAAACGGGGCACGCTCGGGTAATTATTATCGCGCCCGAGGTAGGTCCCGCGCAACGTTCGAATGCCGCGACCGCACGCTTCCTTCGGTCAGTGTGGCCTTAAAGCGCCACCAGCCGCAGTTCGCGGCGCAGCAGGCGGGCGCGATCCTGGAACACCCGCAGCCGCACCTTGAAGTTCTCCGGCGTCGGCTGGTAGTGCATGACGATGGCCAGCCGGTCCAGGCTGCCGTCGGCGCCCTGGAAGGGCAGGCCGATGCGCGGCACGTGGTACATCACACCCTCATCCGTGCCCACCTGGTCCTGGCCGAAGATGGGCTGGGCGTCGCGCACGATGGCCGCCTGGAATCCCAGCGCCGCCTCCAGCATGTCAGGCGGATAGAATTCGTCGAAATAGCGGCCCGTGGGGTCACTGCCGGCGGCCAACGCGGAGAGGGAACCGCAAAACACCACCCGCACCCGGCCATCCGCGCGGAAGGCCGTGGTCACCGCCAGATGGGGCAGGAAGCTGTCCGGCACCGCCGCCAGATCCAATGCCGCCGAGGGCGGCGGCACAGCCCCACCCCCCAGCCCCCGCCACCACGCGTAGGCGTGGGCGATGGGTCCGTCGGGCAATTCATCGGCACGGATGAAACCCGCGATATCCGGCAAGGGTTGGCAGGCATTCAGTGGCATAATGGAATGACCATACCGTCCGGCCCCGCTGACCGCCAGCCGCAAGACCATCATGCCTGGTCCACCTTTACGGTTAGAGGAGACAGCCCTTGAAACTTTACGGCGCCGCCCTGTCCCCCTATTCCGCCCGCGTCGTGCTGGCCATCCGCGCCAAGGGCCTGGAAATTCCCCTGGTGGATCCCCCCGGCGGCCAGAAATCGGCCGCCTTCCAGGCCATCAACCCGCTGGGGAAGACCCCGGTGCTGGACGCCGATGGCGCCCACATCCTGGAGTCCGCCGTCATTTGTGAATTTTTGGAGGATGCGTTCCCCAAGCCAGCGCTGCTGCCGGCCGATCCGGTGGCGCGGGCGGCCCAGCGCACGGTGGCGCGCCTACTGGACCTGTATGTCCTGCCGCCGCTGCTGTCGCTGATGGCCCAGGGGGGAACCACCCAGACCGGCGACGGCGCCGCCAGCGCCAACCGGGTGGCGGACCTGACCCGGGGTCTGGACGCGCTGGAGGTGGTGGTGGACCGGGGGCCGCTGCCGGCACCCTCATCCGGCACGCTGGGCCTGGCCGATTGCGCCCTGGCCCCCACCCTGATCTTCCTGGCGCGCTTCCTGCCCCGCTACACGCCGCAAGACATGCTGGAAAGGCGCCCAGCGCTGGCGGCCCTATGGACCGCCTACGCCGCACACCCTTTGGTCACCCCCATCGCGCGCGAGATGGAGGACGCGCTGGAGGCGTTCCGTCAGCGGCGGGGCTGACGCCCCGACCGCCATTGAGGAGCGTTACTTCGCATTCATGCGCACGGCGCCATCCAGGCGGATGGTCTCGCCGTTCAGCATGACGTTGCGGACGATGGTCAGGGCCAGTTCCGCATATTCCTCCGGCTTGCCCAGGCGCTTGGGGAAGGGGATGGAGGCCGCCAGGCTGTCCTGCACCTCCTGCGTGAAGCCCGCCACCATGGGGGTCCAGAAGATGCCGGGGGCAATGGTCATGATGCGCACGCCCACGCGGGCCAGTTCACGGGCGATGGGCAGGGCCATGGCGTGCACGCCGCCCTTGGACGCGCTGTAGGCGGCCTGGCCCACCTGGCCGTCGAAGGCGGCGACCGAGGCGGTGTTGATGATCACGCCGCGCTCGCCATCCTCCAGCGGGTCCAGCGTGCTCATGTCGGCGGCCGCCAGGCGCAGGATGTTGAAGCTGCCGATCAGGTTGATCTCGATGACCTTGCGGAAGGCGTCCAGGGCCAGCGGGCCCTCACGGCCCAGCACGCGGCCGGCGGTGGCGACGCCGGCGCAGTTCACGGCGATGCGGGCGGCGCCGTGGGCCTCGCGCGCGGCGGCGATGGCCGCGGTGGCGCTGTCGGCGCTGGTGACGTCACAGCTGAGCGCCAGGCCGCCGATCTCGGCGGCTACCGCTTCCGCCGCGGCCAGGTTCACGTCCAGCAGGGCGACCTTGGCGCCCTCGGCCGCCAGCCGGCGCGCCGTGGCGGCGCCCAGACCCGAACCACCACCGGTGATGATGGCGGCAACACCTTGAACCTGCATGCTTCTCTCCCAATGGTTAGGCGGGTGACCAGTCTTCCCCGGCTTTTACCCGCCTTTCTGGCAAGGATGGGCCCCCGCGTCCAGCGGGCATCCGGCACGCCGGCTGTGCGCGGGACCACATGCGACCTGGCCCATGCGTACGCACGGTTGAAGAAACCCCTTGCCATTCCGTACGGCACGGCGCAAAGGCACCGATGGGGGATCAAAGCGCGACGACGGCGATGGGGGAAGGTGCCATGCGGGTTTTCAGCATGCGGCGGCGCATGGCGGCAGCCTTGGCCGGCCTGGGTCTGCTGGCGTACAGCCATGCCGGGGCGCCCCCGGCACGGGCGGCTACGCCCGCCCCCTTCCCCACGGCGCAAGCGCCCGAGGTGGTGCGCCTGCTGGACCAGAACTGGCCGCAGTCGGTGCGCCAAGGCTTCTACACCACCAGCCAAGGCTCGCAGCTGATGCCGTACAGCTGGTTCAAGGCGCTGGAGCGGCCGGCCTCGACCGAGCTGTTCTTCGCCGACCGGCTGGCGCGCTTCAACTACCTGCCCAACGACGTCTCGGCGCAGAACCCCGAAGGCCTGCCCGTGGGCTTCGCCCTGGACCGGGGCACCGGCCCCACCTCTATCGGCATGACCTGCGCCGCCTGCCACACCGGGCAGATCACCTACAAGGGCACGGCCCTGCGCGTGGACGGCGGCCCGGCCGACGCCGACTTCCAGGGCTTCCTGGTGGAGCTGTCGGCCGCCCTGGCTGATACGGTGTCTGACCCGGCCAAGTTCAACCGCTTCGCCGCCCGCGTCGGCGGCGACAAGGCCGCGTTGAAGGCCAGCCTGGCCGCCTTCTCCACCGCCTGGGGCGGGTTCTTCAGCGCCGCCCTGGACGGGCAGGCGTGGGGCCCGGCGCGGCTGGACGCCTTCAGCATGATCTTCAACCGCCTGACCGGCCTGGATTTCCGCGTGCCGTCCAACGTGCTGCCGGCCCATGCCCCGGTCAGCTACCCCTTCCTGTGGAATGCCCACCAGCAGGATGCGGTGCAGTGGAACCTGTCCGCCCCCAACGGCAACTACATCAAGGCGCTGGCCCGCAACACGGGGGAGGTGCTGGGCGTGTTCGGCGCGCTGAACGTCTGCGTCGCCGGCAAGGACCTCGCGGGGCAAAGCTGCCCGGGCGACCGGCGGCGCTTCGCCTCCAGGCTGTTTCCGCACATCCCCTTCTACGACACCTCCATCAGCGTTCCGGGCCTGATGAAGCTGGAATGGGCCATCACCCAGCTGGCGCCGCCCGCCTGGCCGTCCACCGTCTTCGGCGCGATCGACGCCGGCAAGGCGGAACAGGGGCGCCAGCTGTTCAACGAGGTCTGCGCCGACTGCCACCACATGACCAAGGCAGCCCTGAGCCAGGATGTGTGGCCGGTGATGGACCAGCGCCCCACCGACACCGACCCCACCACGTACCGCAACGCCCTGCGCTGGGCGAAGACCGGGCCGCTGCAGGGCACCCGCGCCCTGCTGTTCGGCGACGGCGGATCGGTCAGCGTGGGCGACATGCCGGCCGACGCCCAGGCCGTCAGCGTCCTGACCAACGGCGTCATCGGCAGCGTGGTGGACGGCCTGCTGAACCAGAAGGGTGGCACGTTGAACCATGACGACTACGCCAACCTGGGCCTGACGCCACTGAGCCTGATCAAGCTGGCCATCGACCAGAAGACCGGCTCGGTCAACGATGTCGAACAGGCCATGGGACCGGCCTTCAGGGCCGTGCCGCCCGCCGGCCCGCCGGCGCACAAGACGTCCTGCGTCACCAGTGACGGCGCGGCAGGCGACCAGACGCCGCCGGTCTATGAGGCGCGGCCCCTGTTCGGCATCTGGGCCACCGCTCCCTACCTGCACAACGGGTCAGTCCCCACCCTGTGGGGGGTGCTGAAATCCTCGGCCCGGCCCGAGGCCTTTGCCGTGGGCAGCAGGGAGTTCGACCCCGTGCAGGTGGGCTACGTGAGTGCAGTGGGCACGCCGGGCACCGCGCAAACTTGGGTCTATGACACGACCCTGCCCGGCAACTGCAACCGCGGCCACGACGATTATCGCCGCGCCGACGGCAGCCCGCTGACGGACGACCAGTTGTGGGCCATCCTGGAATTCCTGAAGATGCTGACCACCAAGGATCAGCTTTGGACCAGCGTGTACTGAGGATACGGGTGCGCCGCCGGGCCCTATGCCGGGCGGCTTACCCCTGAGGGAAAGCCCCTCCTCCGGCCCCTTTCCGTGCCCCCGTCGCCGCCTTAGTTCATCCGCCGTAACCGGCTGAACCAGAGGCGGGAGGGGCGGTGCCTGACAGCTTTTCCAGTCACGCGCCCTTCGCGGCGTCAGCGCCGGGCCAGGCCATGCGTGGCTGGGTCGAGGCCGCCATCCCCGAAGGCCGGCTGCTGATCGGCCCTACCCTGGCCGTGCCCGCCGGGATGCGCCGCTACGCCATCACCGTGCCCTTCCGCCCCTGGCAGGACAATCGCGTCATCCAAGCCCTGAACAGCCTGGATGAGTTCGGGCGCCAGCGGCTGCGCCTGGTGGTGGACGGCGTGGACCATCGCTGCAGCACCGGGCAGTTGATGGGCCGGGTCATGGCCGACTTCGCCAACGGCAGCCTCAGCGCCTATCTCATCCCCCACGCCACGCCGCCCATATCCCCGCCCACCACGCCCCCGCCCCATTCCGGCGCGTATGGACAGCCGGAGGGCGACCCGCCGGGCCAGCCGGCGCAATGGTCGATGATCCAGCGCGTGGTGGGTATGCTCCGCCGCAGCATCCCCCACCTGCCGCGCGACATGCAGCAGGCGGCGAGAAGCCTGTTCACGCTGGAGACGCTGTACTGGCTGGCGGGTTTCCTGGCCGCCTGGGCGGTGGGCCACGCCGCCGGCTATGGCGAGGCCATCGACGTCGTCCTGCTGGGCGTGGGCTATGCCATGGTGGGCTGGTCGGTGTTCGGCGGTCTGAACGGCCTGGGCCACGGCGTGGCCATGGCCACCACCGCCAAGACCGAGCACGACCTGGACGAGGCCGCGAAACGCACCGCCGCCGGCCTGACCGTGCTGACCATCAACGCCATCATTGCCCTCATCGCCAAGGTGAAGCCGGCCTCCGGCGGCAAGCGCCCGCCGGTGGTCGAGGAAGAACCGCCGCCACCACCTCCTCCGCCAGACCCGCCGGTGAAGCCGGTTGAGCCGGCGCCTAAGGCCCCGGTCTATCCTGAAAAGCCCACCGCCTATAGCGTGGCTTATGAAATGAAGCTGGACCCAAGCGACTTTGGCAAAAGCCGCTCAGTGCAGTTCAACCGAGCCAATGCGGCGCTGGACAACGCCCTTAAGAGCGATCCTGAATTCGCGGGGCAGATGGAGGAATTGATCCCCGGCGTGCAAAAGAGCGTCTCTTCCGTAGGTGGTAGGGCGACTCCGAAGGATTGGGTTTGGGAACACGCATCAACATCTACCGCCTCGGGACAACAGGGGGTCATGAGACTGGTGCCTGATTTCCAACACACCCCTGGGTCACCTTGGTGGCGCGTCCTGCATCCTGACCCTGGCGCCTCCGGTGGTTATTCCGAGTGGGCGATTCCCAATGGTGCGCCAAAGAACTAAGGATAGGTCATGGATATCAAACGCCTGAACATCAACTTTGGTGGCACTCCCTCCCCTGGCTATCAGGGGGGCGACGCCGCTATCAATGACGTGGCGGCGCTGGTTCATAGCGCGCTGCCCTCCAGCTACATCAATTTTATAAAAGAAGCGGATGGTGGCCATCCGGAAATCGGAAGCTTCGCGCCAGTGGGCGGTGATGCCGGCAATCTGTTCGACATCGACCTGTTCTATTCATTCGGCGATAGCCGGGGGACGAACATCAAAGCTGCTCTCGCTCGTTGGGGCAGTATCCTTGGCCAGAACGCCCTTCCCATTGGGCGGGACGGGGGCGGCAATCAAATTTACATCGATCTGACGAATGGCGGCCAATCGGTCTGGATTTTTCTGCACGACGAAGAAAATCATAGACTTAAGATAGCCAATGATTTTGAAGCCTTTATCGGTCTTCTGCAGGAAAATCCGGACTTCATCTAGAGGAAGACGATGGACAGATACACCGGCAAGCCATTTCTACGCCTGATCGAGTGCTACATTCTGGATCTTATAGATCAGCTTGAAGACAAGCAGCGGGCGACGTTGAAGGCGATGGAGCCCAACCTGCAAAAGACCTACAACGCGCAAGGAACGTGGCAGGAAATCGTGGCCGCTCAAATGGCGTTTACCGAGTCATTCAACGCACAAGTTCGCACGTTCTGGAACGGATATCTAAACCATGCGAGGGCCAATCACGCCTCCGTACATCCGGAGGAGTTCGTAATCTCCCTAGTCGATCAGAACTTCAACTCTGATCAATCACCCCGCTGAAACAGCGCCCCCGAATGACGACAGAGGGTGATCAATTCCAGTTCTGGCTGATGGATATGAGTGATGCGATCGAGCGCTTCCTTCAGTCCGTCCCCACGCAGGTCGCTACGCGGCTGGACTATTCGCCCGAATCGCTGAACGTGATCGAAAAGTACATCCTGGACAGATACCCCACGATCAACGACATCAAAAAGCAGAGCGAAGCCAAGACCATCGACGGCATGGCACGCTATGTCGGCCAAGTGTTTCGCGAGCACTTCGGCGGGAAATGGATCATCGATTATTCTGACAAGAAGAATGCGTTCTACGGCCTTCCCCAGTTGTGGGGCATGCAAGAACAGCGGACGGCGTCTTGCCCGCTGACCCTGGTGACGGCGTCCACCGACCGGCGGACGGGGAAATTCATTCGGACGGTCTTTGAAAACTATCGCCAGCGGATCGCCCAGGCCCCGGAATGAACGACGCAGCATCAACGCTGGTCATCGACCTCGTACAGGAATTCATCGCCTTCCTGAATAGCCACAGCCCCGGCTGGATCAAAGGCTATTACCGGTTTCGGGCGGAGGAAGCCCGGCATGGCGCCAACGCCTCCTACACCACCGCTTCGGACGTCCAGCTCATCGGCGCGGTGAAGGCCAGCCCGCTTTAGGCCGCGATGAACGAAACGGGAGCTGCGCTGCTCCGCGCCCTGGGGAAGGAAACGGGTGTCTTCCTGCTGACGGTGGATACCGGCGCTCAATACGACATCCGGTTCGACTGGGATGATCTGGACCGGTGGCGGATCACCAAGCTGGACGGCGGCACGGGTTTGCCAGCGGGGGCGTGACGCCCCCGCCCTCAGCTCGGGTCCTCAATAAAGGCGATCAGCGGGGCCCAGTCCTGGCGCAGGTCGGCCAGGCGCTTGGCCTTCTGGTCGAACAGGCTGAGGCCGGCGGCGGCCGCGTCGGGGTAGGCCTGGCTGTCGCGCAGGCGGGTCACCACGCGATGGCCCACCGTGCCCAGGAAAGTGTCCAGCCGGTCGGCGGCGCGGGTGCGGGCGCGCACGCGGTTGCCCACCACCGCCACGGCCTTGCGGCTTTTGCGGATGGGCTTCAGCTCGTCCAGCTTCCTCAGGAAGCGTTCCGTCGCCTGCTCGTCGAAGGCGCCGGGCAGCAGGGGCAGCACGATCACGTCGGCCTCGGCCACCAGCTGCTCCACCTCCTTGGGCTTCAGGGCGGCGGGCGCGTCGATGACCAGCACCTCGGCCCCCTTGGGCACGCTGTCGATCTCCTTGGTCCAGTCAAGGGCGGCGATGACCGGGGCGGTGACCGGCCGGCGGGCCAGCCAGCCCAAGGACGATTTCTGCCGGTCCACATCGGCCAGCACGGTCTGCCGGCCGTCGGCGGCGAAGGCGGCGGCCAGATGGGTCGCGACCGTGGTCTTGCCGACGCCGCCCTTGATGTTGGCCACGAGGATGGAAAGCATGGGGTGCCAGTTCCTTGAAATGCAGCGGTGAGGAGGGTCAGGAGGGCGGGTGCGGCCAGTGGTCCACCGGCGTCCAGAAGGGGTCAGCGTCCAGGAAGTCGTCCACCGCGCGGCAGAGCGCATCCTCCCCCACGGCCATGTGGGCGGCGTGCCAGCCCAGCACCAGGCCGGCGCCCATATCCCAGCCGGCGGGGCTCACGTCCTTGGCGGCGGCCAGGTCGGCCCGCAGCTCCCGGATCAGCGCGTCCATGGTGGCGACGTCGTTCAGGTGGCCCAGCCCGTCCTGCAGGCCGGACAGCCGTTCCAGGTACTTGCGCACGGCCTTTTGCGGGTACAACTCGCGGAAGAAATCCACGGCGTAGCGCAGCTTCTTCATGGCGATGCGCAGGCCGTGGCGGGCGGGCGCGTCCAACCGTTCGAAATGGCGGCTGCGCTTGGCGGCACGGTGGCGCTGCCGGGTCAGCACGGCATCGGCGAAGGGCAGCAGCGGCTGGCCCAGCCAGGCCAGGCGGTCGGCCGGGGCATCGTCGCGCCAGCAGCGCCCATCCACCCAGCGGCCCAGGGTCAGCAGCAGCTCGGTGTAGCCCGGGCCCGACACGGCGGCCCGCGCCGCCGTATGGCCCCGGCCCCGCGCCCCTTGCGCCGCCACGGCCAGCGCCTGCAGGCTCTCCTGTTCCGGCATGGCCGCCGCCACCGGCGCCAGCAGTTCCTCCAGGAACACGTCCCAGGACCGGGCCGGCCCCACGGCATCGGCCAGGCCCTTCAGCGCCGTCTTCAGGGTGGCGGCCTGTGGCTCGGGCAGGATGGCCTTGAACAGGGTGAGGGCGGAGCGCAGGCGCCGCACCGCCACCCGCAGTTGGTGCACGCCCGAGGGGTCGCCGGCCAGCACCGCGCCCTCGTTCGCCGCCATATGATGCAGGCAGGCGCGCGCCACGCCGGCCAGCGCCGCCTCCACCGTGTCATCGGGATGGAAGTTCAGGGGGCCGGCCTTCACCGCCTTAGGCGCCGCCGCCTCGCCGCGCGCCAGGGCGTAGCCACGCTCCGCCTTGGTGCGCAGCTCCAGGCGCAGGGGCACGGCACGGTGCAGGGCCAGCGCCAGGTCATAGAGCACGCGGCGGTCCTGGCCCTCGGCCAATTCCAGCTCCAGCTCCGCGATCGGCTCTTCCCGGCCGTCGGCCGCGCGGGTGACGCCCTGGTCCACCGCCACGTCCACCGCCAGGCCGGCGGCCATGGGCAGGGTGCGGGTCCAGCGCTTGACCTCGTTGCTGAACACGGGGCCCAGGTGGCGCAGGTCGATACCGTCCAGCAGGACCTGGGCGGCGGCGTCGGTGAAGGCCTGGGGCACCAGATGCCCATCCGGCGCCGGGATTTCCCATTCCGACCGGGCCAGGGCCATGCCCCCGCCGGCCGACGGGCCCTTCAGGGTCTGCAGCACCTTAGCGCCCGAATGCCGCAGGCGCAGGCTGACGCCCCGGGCGGCGAGGTCGCCCTCCGGCGTGTCGAAATAGGTGTTGCGCAGCGTCTTGGTGACGGCGCGCGGGCCGGCCAGAACCGGTGCCGTCTTCAGCCGGGCCAGATGCTTGGGATCGACCGCGAGCTTCAGCTCGATCTCCTGCGGGGCGGCCGCAAGCACGGAAACGGGCGCACCCTCCGCTGGATTGGCGGGGGGAACGGGTGACGTCGACTGGGATTCGGGCATCTAGGCGGGGTCCGGCATTGCCAGGGGCGGCGGCCGCTGGGGGCGCGCCCTTGTCCCCCAACGCTATAGGACACCCCGGGCGGCGACAATATGGTGAATGGTTAAACTTTGAGCGCTCACAGGTGCACCCATTACAAGTGACCATGCCGCACGATGGCCAGGTTGATGGCCAGGTGCACCACCACCGTCAGCACGAACCACAGCGTCCGCGCCGCCGGATACGTCGCCCGCACCGCCCACAGCTGGCCGAAGGACAGCGCCACATGCAGCAGGCTGGGCACCGACCGCGCCACCAGCACCGTGCCCAGGGCCAGCAGGGGCGGGAAGCCCAGGCTGAGACAATGGACATTGCCGGCCGCGCACAGCGGCAGCATGCCGCGCGCCAGCGCCCAGACGGCCACGCCCAGCTCCCACGCCGCCCAGGCATAGCCGGCGCTGACCGCCGCCCGGGTGTCGCGGTTGCTGAGCGACAGCAGCAGGTAGCGCCCCGCCTCCTCCATGCAGGCCCCCAGGATCAGCAGCAGGGTCACGGGCCCGACATGGCCGCCGGACAGGCCCAGGGCGCCCAGGTCGCGGGCGAACCAATCCTCCATGGCCGTGACCCCGGGCAGGACCAGCAGGCCGGCGGTCAGCACCCGCCCCTCCAGCACGCCCCGGCGGGCCAGCACCAGGGTCACCAGGGCCAGGATGACCAGGAAGAGGATGTAATAGATCACGCGGGCGTTCCCATTTGTTCGAGCGCCAATGAGGTAAAGCGGGCTCCGCCTTTCGGCCAGAGTGGTGTAGCGGGGCGGCTTGTGCGGTTGCAACAGGGTCCCGCCTATGCTTCCTTGGCCCCGTCTCACGCCATTCCACCTTGATACGGGCCGGGAACCGATGCCATGACTTTCAAGACCCTAGACGATATCGCCCCCGCCAGCCGCACAGTGCTGGTCCGCGCCGACCTCAACGTCCCCGTGCAGGACGGCCAGGTGACGGACGCCACCCGCCTGGTCCGTCTGGTCCCCACCTTGAAGGAACTGGCGTCCAAGGGCGCCAAGGTCGTGGTGCTGTCGCATTTCGGCCGGCCCAAGAACGGCCCGGACGAGAAGAACTCCCTGCGCCAGGTGGTGCCGGCCCTGTCGGACGCCCTGGGCGCCCCGGTGGCCTTCGCCGGCGATTGCATCGGCAAGCCGGCGCAGGACGCCATCCGCGCCCTGGAAAAGGGCCAGGTGCTGGTGCTGGAGAACCTGCGCTTCCACGCCGGTGAGGAGAAGAACGACCCCGCCTTCGCCGCCGAGCTGGCCAAGCTGGGCGACATCTATGTCAACGACGCCTTTTCCGCCGCCCACCGCGCCCATGCCTCGACGGAGGCGCTGGCCCGCTTGCTGCCGGCGGCGGCCGGCCGTCTGATGCAGGCCGAGCTGGTGGCCCTGTCCAAGGCGCTGGGCCAGCCGCAGCGCCCGGTGGCCGCCGTGGTCGGCGGTGCCAAGATCAGCACCAAGCTGGACCTGCTGCTCAACCTGGTCGGCAAGGTCGACATCCTGGCCCTGGGCGGCGGCATGGCCAACACCTTCCTCTACGCCCAGGGCGTGGACGTCGGCGCCTCGCTGGCGGAGAAGGACATGGCCGACCAGGCCCGCGCCATCCTGGCCAAGGCCGAAGCCGGCGGCTGCCAGATCCTGCTGCCCAAGGACGGCGCGGTGGCCAAGCAGTTCAAGGCCCACGCCCCCTCGCGCATCGCCGCCCCCGGCGACATCGCGGCCGATGAGATGATCCTGGACGCCGGCCCGGCCACCGTCGAGTACTATGGCGAGAAGCTGGCCACCGCCAAGACGGTGGTGTGGAACGGCCCCATGGGCGCCTTCGAGATCGAGCCCTTCGACGCCGCCACCAACGCCGTGGCCAAGATCGTGGCCGACCTGACCAAGGCCGGCACCGTCCTGTCCGTGGCCGGCGGCGGCGACACGGTCGCGGCCCTGGAGCATGCCGGCGTGGCCGACGCCTTCAGCTACATCTCCACCGCCGGTGGCGCCTTCCTGGAATGGCTGGAAGGCAAGGAGTTGCCGGGCGTGAAGGCGCTGGAAGAGTAACCCTCAATCGCCGGGCGGCGGCATCCGCCGCCTTGGCTTCCTCGCTTTTCAGTCCGCTGACGCTCCCCAAAAAGCTCCGGCGGACGCGGTCGCGTCCTACAGCGGCATGAGGCGATCTCATGCCGCTGGCGGGTTGAACACCCCTCCCCTATAAAATTAACCAAACCGGTGCAGCTTGGCGCCGTGCGCCTTAAGCCAGGCGCGCGGTTTGTCGACGTCACCGGCCAAGTCCGCGCACAGGGCCCAGAACTTGGGCCCGTGGTTCATCTCCTTGAGGTGCGCCACCTCGTGCGCCACGACGTACTCAACGATCTGCGGCGGGGCCAGGATCAGGCGCCAGGAATAGCTGATGCGGCCGGTGGCGGAGCAGCTGCCCCAGCGGCTGCGGGTGTCGCGCACGGAGACGCCGCTGGCACGCAGTTTGGCGCGGGCAGCCGTCTCGGCCGTCAGGGCCGACAGGTGGCGCCGCGCCTCCGCCTTCAGGAAATCGGTGACGCGGCGGTTCAGAAATTCCGCCTCCCCGCCCACGCACAGGTCCAGGCTGGCCGGTCCCTCGACCAGGCGGGCGCCGCCCCTACGGCCGGGGTCGTGGCGGATGACGGCCGACCGGCCCAGCAGGGGCACCGCCATGCCATCGATGAAGGGCTGGCGCGGCGGCAAGGCTGCCAGGCGGGCGTTCACCCAATCCAGGTGGCGGCCGACGAAGCCCGCGACCTCGGCATCGCCCACGCGCGGTGGAACGGTGACGCGCACGGTGTCGGTGGCGCCGTCGACCTTGAGCGAGAGGCGCCGGGCGCGCGGGCTGCGCCGCACCTCCACCGGCTGGGTTATGCCGGCCACGCGCAATTGCGACACCGTGGTCGGCGCCACCCGCGCCTTCGTCCTGGTTTTCGGCGCTGGCCTTGTCGGGGCCGTCAGCCCCATGCCGCGCAACAGGCCCATCAACCCCATTGGTCCCGGCCCCTCGACATCCTCCGGCGGCCAAACCATGGCCCGCCACTCACCTCTATATAAGGGGTCCCGGCACGAGGCGCACCCCCATATGCGCCGCCCGCCGGTGTGAACGGGACGGGCGGTGGATAATGATGGGTAGATGTCCGGGTAGGATGGGGCATCGGCGCGGCGGGGCCGCCCCCACAAAAGCGAACCCCCGTGCCGGTCAGGGCAACGGGGGTTCTGTTGGCTTCAGTGAAGCTCAGATAGTCCATCGAGCGATACACCGGTCAGTAACCGGCATCAGCAATCGCTATATGTGTGGAGCTGTCACACAGCTCATACAGTACGCATCGGTGGAGTCATGGTTTGACACACCCTCCTGGTTACGGGCAACACATCGAATACTGCATGCATTCGACGATTTACCTGATCTGGTGGGCTAATCTGGTTTCTGATGCCTCCTGAGTGCTTCGGTAAGACAGATGGTGCGCCTGTTACAGTTCGGCGTCAACCCCATTACGCACGCCTTTTCGCCCCCCTTCTGGATAGCTTTTTCCGACCCCGCCGTTGACAGGTCGGCCCCCGCGACGCACCGTCGGCGTACAGCGCACGGGGCAACCAGCGCCGTGATAACAAGACCCTGAGGGAGGGGCCCCGATGCCCGCCGACCTGATCCTGGCCATCGACCAGGGTACCACCTCCACCCGCGCCATCCTGTTCGACGCCAACGGCCGCCCCCTGGCCACGGCCCAGCGCGAGCTGCCGCAGCATTACCCGGCGGATGGCCAGGTGGAGCATGAGCCGGAGGACATTTGGCGCGACACGGTGGCGGTCTGCCGGGACGTGGTGGACCAGGCCGGGGTGGCTGCCGCCCGCGTGGCCGCCATGGGCATCACCAACCAGCGCGAGACCACGCTGGTGTGGGACCGGCGGACGGGGGAGGCGCTGCACCCGGCCATCGTCTGGCAGGACCGCCGCACCGCCGGCCTGTGCCAGGCCCTGCGCCGCGAGGGGGCGGAGGCCATGGTGCGCCAGCGCACCGGCCTGCTGCTGGACCCCTATTTTTCCGCCACCAAGCTGGCCTGGATCCTGGACACCGTCCCCGGTGCCCGTGCGCGGGCCGAGGCGGGGGAGCTGGCGTTCGGCACCATCGACTGCTTCCTGCTGTGGCGCCTGACGGGCGGCCAGGTGCACGCGACCGACGCCACCAACGCCGCCCGCACCCTGCTGTTCAACCTGGAAACCCTGGACTGGGATCCGGAGCTGCTGCGCCTGTTCGGCATCCCGGCGGCCGTCCTGCCCCGGGTGCTGGACAACGCCGGCGCCTTCGGCGTCGCCACCGCCGACCTGCTGGGCCGGCCCATCCCCGTGCTGGGCATGGCGGGCGACCAGCAGGCCGCCGCCATCGGCCAGGCCTGCCTTACACCCGGCATGATCAAGAGCACCTACGGCACCGGCTGTTTCGCCCTGATCAACATCGGCGACACCCCGCGCCCGTCCAACCACCGCCTGCTGACCACCCTGGCCTACCGCCTGGACGGCCGCGCCAGCTATGCCCTGGAGGGGTCGATCTTCGTGGCCGGGGCGGCGGTGCAGTGGCTGCGCGACGGGCTGAAGCTGATCCCGGACGCGGCGTCCAGCCAGGGCCATGCCCAGGCGCTGGCCGACACCGGCGGCGTCTATCTGGTGCCGGCCTTCACCGGCCTGGGCGCGCCTTACTGGGACCCCGACGCGCGGGGCGCCATCCTGGGCCTGACGCGCGACAGCGGCATCAGCCACATCGTGCGCGCGGCCCTGGAGTCCGTCTGCTACCAGACCCGCGACCTGATGGACGCCATGGCGGCCGACAGCGGCTGCGCCCTGACCGCCCTGCGCGTGGACGGCGGCATGGTCGCCAACGACTGGCTGATGCAGTTCCTGGCCGACCAGCTGGACCTGACGGTCGAACGGCCGGCGGTGACGGAAACGACGGCCCTGGGCGCCGCCTTCCTGGCCGGCCTGGCGGCGGGCCTGTTCCCCGGGCTGGACGCGATATCCACCCTATGGCGGGAAGAACGGCGCTTCGAACCCGCCGCCGATCTGGCCGCGCGGGAGCGCCTGTATGACGGCTGGAAGCGGGCGGTGGGCCGGGTGCGGGGCGGCTGATTGTATGCGGCGTTTCGTCGCGGATTATCGCTATGCGTGCAAATTTTCGAGGAGATTCTTACACAATCATAGCATTCGATGGCGCCGCGCCAGCCCTGGGGCGAAGCCGGCATGGGCGGGGGCCCGGCCATCCTCAACAAGGTGGGGGCGGGTTTTGAGTCGTTTGTTGATGCGCATGGCGACCTTTACAGGAGTGGCCATGGCGGGGGCACTGGGTCTGGCGCTGCCCCCGGAAGGCGTCACCGCCCAAGCCGCGGACGCGCAATGCACCCTGGACCGGTGGATCGTCCCCGTCGTCATGGAAGGCAACCAGCCCCTTATCCCCGGCGAGATTAATGGAACGCCCGTCAAATTCCTGATCGACACCGGCGCCAACGACAGCTTTATCCTGCAAGGTGCGGCCAAGCGATTGAACCTGCCGAAAGGTCGGCTGAAGGGCTATGCCTATGGCGTGGACGGCAAAAGCGACATCAACGACACCATCATCAAGACACTGACCCTGAACGGCAGCAGCGCCAGCGATGTCCCCATTACCATCGCCGGCCAAGGCGACAATTTGGGTCACCCCGATGTCGTCGGCGTATTGGGAGAGCGCTTCTTCAGCCACTATGATGTCGAGCTGGATTTCGCCCATAGCCGGGTGGTGCTGTATACGCCCCATAATTGCGGCGACGCCGACTTGATGACTTGGCAGGGCAGCTACTCCGTGGCGAGTTTCCGCCCCATGACGTCCTTCCTGCCGCAGGTCATCATCGACTTGCAGATCAATGGCACTCCTATACAGGCCTTGCTGGACACCGGTGCTTATTTCTCGGTGCTTACACTGGATGCTGCGCAACGGCTGGGAATGACACCGGCCTCGCCCGACGCTAGACCGGTGGCACCCAGTGGCGGCGTCAACGGCAGGGCCGTTTCCACCTGGGTTGGAACTTTCGACAGCTTCACCCTGGGGGACGAAACTATCCGGCATCCGAAGATGCGCTTCGGCCTTCTGCGCAGTGGTTTCGAATCTTTCAATGCCCGGGATGCGACCACGGTGGCCGGAATGCAAATGCTGCTGGGGGCGGACTTCCTGCGCAGCCACCATGTGCTGATCGCCCATAGCCAGCATAAGCTCTACTTCAGCTATGTGGGCGGCCCGGTGTTTCAGACTGATGCGCCGCCCCCCGCCGTGGCGGCACCCGTCGCCCCGGCGGCCGAGCATCAAAGCGAATAGAACGCTGGCCGGCGCCGGACAGGCGCGCGCATAGTCACGGCAACGCGAAAAAAAAGATGAAGACGGGGGCCTCATGGGGATGATGAAGACGAAAATTCGCGCGGGCGTGTCGGCGCTCGCCCTGATGGCGCTGGCGCTCCTTCCTTCGGTGTCCGCCCAGGCGGCCTCCTCCTGCAAACTGGCCCAGGTCGCGGCCATTCCCCTGGAGATGGACGGCAACATCCTGCTGGCCCGTGTCGCCATCAACGGCAAGCCCGCGCGCATGCTGGTCGACACCGGCGCCTGGATGTCGATCCTGACCCGGTCGTCGCTGGCCCCCTTAGGCCTGAAGGCGGTGGACGCGCAAGGTGAGATGATCGGCATCGACGGAACCAGCCGCCTGCTGCAGACCACCATGGACAGCCTGGAACTGGGCACCTGGCATGGCCGCGATGTCCGCGTCTATGTCGGCGGCTATGGGTCCTTGGGGGACAATGCCGTCGGCGCCCTGGGCATGGACCTGCTGGAACGCTACGACATGGAATTCGACCTCGCCCACAACCTGCTGAACCTGTTCAAGCCGGAGAAGTGCGACAACGATGTCCTGGCCTATTGGTCGAACAGCTACAACGTCACCGACATGGACGATGTGCGCGGCAACCGCTCCCGCATCCGCGTTCCTGTGCTGGTCAACGGCCAGACCGTGCACGCCGAACTGGACAGCGGCGCCAGCATCACCGTGCTGGATGAGGGCGTGGCCCGTCGCGTGGGCGTCGATGTCGTCGCCGGTGAGGGCGCCAAAGCCGGGATCCTGCAAGGCGCCAACGGCTATGCCGTCGAGACCCATATCGGCACCTTCGACAGCTTCAGCATCGGCGATGAGACCATCCGCCATGCCAAGCTGCGCGTGACCGACCTCTACAACCGCGTGGGCACGACCTATGTCGGCAGCCGCCTGAGCACCTCGTACGGCGACACCGACATGTACCTGGGGGCGGATTTCCTGCGCAGCCACCGCGTCTACATCGCTTCCAGCCAGCGCAAGGTCTATTTCACCTATCAAGGCGGACCGGTGTTCCAGGTGGTGGGCCCGGCGCTGACCTCCGCGGCCCGCGGCGCCAAAGCGGATGAGGAGACGGAGCCGTCCGCCGCCGCCCCGACGAAGGCCCAAGGACAATAGCGGCGGGGCCCGTTTCCCGTCGCGGCGCTTGATCCCTACACCGTTTGCGTGCACTCCTCTATGTGCATAAATGCGAACAACGATGTCGGGCAGGAGATGGGGAAGCGGATGCGCGTGCGATCGCGGGCTTTGCTTGCTGGGGTAGCCTTGTTGGCCCTGTCCATGGTCGCCGGAACGACGGCCTGGGCCGCCGACACCTGCCAGATGATCAAGTCGGATACCCTGCCGGTGGTCATGGATGGCAACCAGCCGCTGGTGAAGGTGGAGGTCAACGGCCACCCCGTCTATTTCCTGGTCGATACCGGCGCTGCCCTCAGCATGATTCTACGCAGCAAGGCGGAGGAGTTGGAGTTGCCAGGCTTCAGCGGCCGCAACGGCACGCTGAGTGGCGTGGGCGGGCGCAGCGACATCCAGACCACGCGCATCAAGACCTTCACCCTGGGCAGGCAGACGGTCACCGACATGGCCCTGAACCTGGCGGGGGAGCGGGCGCTCGGCCGCGAGGATGTGGTGGGCCTGCTGGGCGAGGATGTGTTCCGCAAGTTCGACGTGGAACTGGACCTGGCCCATGAGATCATCAACCTGTACCAGCCGCGCGGCTGCGAGAACGCCTTCCTGGGTTTCTGGGCTGACAACGCCATGACCGCTGATATCCACACGGTGAACCCGCAGAACCCCCATATCATCATGGACGTGACCCTGGGCGGCCAGGCGGTGCAGGCCATGCTGGATAGCGGCGCTACGCATTCCGTCCTATCGTCGCAGGCGGCGGCCCGCATCGGCGTGACGCCGGAGACGCCGGGCGTGGTCATGGCCAACGCTGCCCAGGGCCTGGGTGCCAAGACGGTGCAGGAATGGGTCGGGGTCTTCGATGGCTTCACCCTGGGCGATGAGACCATCAATCATGCCAAGCTGCGCTTCGGCGACTTGTTCGGCAGCGGAACCTACACCGACAGCGGGTCGCGCATCGCCCGAACCACCCAGGCCAGCACGGACATGCTGCTGGGTGCGGACTTCCTGAAAGCCCACCACGTGCTGATCGCCCACAGTCAAAACAGGCTGTACTTCACCTACAACGGCGGCCCGGTGTTCCAGGTAACGGGCCCCGCCTTGCAGAGAGCTGGCGGCACGACGGCTCCAAAAGACTGACCCGTCCCCACCTTCGCCGCATCCCTGTACAATCATCTGAGTTATTATTACCGCTTCGCGGCGGGGGCCGTGATCGTTGGGGGAACAGCTTTACATGATTTCATGGTATTGGCGACAGCGCCTGGCCCTAGGGCTGGCCGCTTGTGCGCTATCCACCGCCGCTTGGTCGGCGAACGCCGTCGCCGCGTCGTCATGCAAACTGGCCAAGGTCGGCGTCGTGCCGGTCACCATGGACGGAAACCAACCGCTGATCAACGCCACCGTCAATGGCACGTCCGTGCATTTCCTGCTGGACACCGGGGCGGACAGTTCGATCCTCAGCCGGCCGGCTGCTACACGCCTGAATCTGCACACCCGCAAGACAGGCGGATTGCTGATCGGCTTGGACGGCGCCGCGCCGTTGCGGCGGACTACCATAGACACCCTGGAAATGGGTACCTACCGGGGCGAAGACATTCGAGTGCTGGTGGGTGGCGACAACGATGTCGGGGCCGGCGACGACGTCGTGGGCGTGCTGGGGATGGATTTCCTATCAGGACACGACCTGGAATTCGACTTCGCCCATAACCTGCTGAACCTCTATAAGCCGGAAGGCTGTGACAAGGTGGAACTGGCCTATTGGACCGATTCCTACAGCGTGGTGGACATGGACGACAAATGGCCCACCCGCGATGCCATTCGCCTCGTCATCACCGTGGACGGCCAGCCCCTGCACGCCTTCGTCGATAGTGGCGCCACCGTCAGCCTGCTGGACGCCAAGGCCATGCGTCGCTTAGCGCGTGACACAGCCGCGGTCGGGACCGGCCCGGAGGCGGACGCGACGCCGGGAGGCGCCATGCGGGGGCTTATTGGACGATACATCCCGACCCTGATCAGCATGTTCGGAAGCGTTAGCATCGGCGATGAAACCATCAAGAACGCCAAGATGCGTTACCTGGCGTACCAGGACGGCACGGGCCAACTGGTGACCGACCGCAAGCTGGATGACATCCTCGGCAGCAACGTCGATATGATCTTGGGCGCCGATTTCCTGCGGTCCCATCGCGTCTACGTGGCCTTCAGCCAACGTAAAATCTACTTCACTTACGCCGGCGGCCCGGTCTTTCAAACCAAGGGCGAAGCTATGGTCCGCGACCGGCACGGCGACGGGCCCGCGGACCCGGCGACTGCATCCGAGCAATAAGGGCGCCAACAAAAACCGCCACCGGAATGCCTCCCGGTGGCGGTCGCGTTTTCCGGGGGGCGGTGGCGGGTGCCGGCCGGCACCCCCTCGCCCCCTCTCCTTCGTCCCTCTTCGTGGGGCTCCCTTCAGGAAAGACGCCCCGGTCGAAACCGGGGCGCCCGAGCGGAAAAGGTTACTCGGCGCTGGCTCTTACTCCGCGCTGAGGGCCTGGGGCGGGACGACGGGCACCGCCAGGCGGTGCAGCATTTCCTTCGGCACGACCTGCCAGAAGTGACCGCGCACCAGCGGCCAGTCATTCAGCAGGGTCATGGCCCAGCGGCTCTGCGTCCGCGCCACGTGTTCCTCGATCAGGGACACCAGCATGTCCTCGTAATGCTGGACCTCGATGCGCTGGAAGATGACGCTGTCGGGGTTGATGTGCAGCGGCAGGGTACCCGTCTGGTCATAGACGAAGGCCATGCCGCCGGTCATGCCGGCCGCGAAGTTGTCGCCCACGCCGCCCAGGATGACCACCATGCCGCCGGTCATGTACTCGCAGCCGTTGGAGCCGCAGCCCTCCACCACCACCGTGGCGCCGGAGTTGCGGACGGCGAAGCGCTCGCCCGCCTGGCCGGCGGCGAACAGCTTGCCCGCCGTGGCCCCGTACAGCACCGTGTTGCCGATGATGGTGTTCTCGTTCGACTTCAGCGGCGTGGCCGTCATGGGCCGCACAATGATGGTCCCGCCCGACAGGCCCTTGCCGACATAGTCGTTGGCGTCGCCGAACACCTCCAGCGTCAGGCCCTGGACGGCGAAGGCGCCCAAGGACTGGCCGGCGGAGCCGCGCAGCCGCACCGTGCAGTGGCCGGGCTGCAGGCCGCTCATCCCGAACTTGCGGGTGATCATGGCCGACATCCGGGTGCCGATGGCGCGGTGCGTGTTCTGAACGTTGTAGGCCAGCTGCATCTTCTCGCCATCATCGAACAGCTGACGGGCGTCGCGGATCATCTGGGCGTCCAGCGTGTCCGGCACCTCGTTGCGGCCAACCTGGGTGCAGTACCGGGCGCTGTCACCGGCGGGGTCGGCCTGGGCCAGCAGCGGGTTCAGGTCCAGGTCGTCCAGGTGAACAGCACCGCGGCTGACCTGGTGCAGCAGGTCGGTGCGGCCGATGACCTCCTGCAGCGAGCGGAAGCCCAGGCTGGCCAGGATCTCGCGCACCTCTTCCGCCATGAAGCTGAACAGGTTCACGACCTTTTCCGGGGTGCCCACGAACTTCTGCCGCAGGCTTTCATCCTGCACGCACACGCCCACCGGGCAGGTGTTGCTGTGGCACTGGCGCACCATGATGCAGCCCATGGCGATCAGGCTGGCGGTGCCCACGCCGAACTCCTCTGCCCCCAGCATTGCCGCCATGACGATGTCGCGGCCGGTCTTCAGGCCGCCGTCGGTGCGCAGGGTGACGCGATGGCGCAGGCGGTTCAGCGTCAGCACCTGCTGCACCTCGCTGAGGCCCATTTCCCACGGCAGGCCGGCGAACTTCACGCTGGTCTGGGGCGAGGCGCCGGTGCCGCCGACATTGCCCGACACCAGGATGACGTCGGCGCCGGCCTTGGCCACGCCGGCGGCGATGGTGCCGATGCCCGAGCGGCTGACCAGCTTCACGCAGACCTTGGCGTCCGGGTTGATCTGCTTCAGGTCATAGATCAGCTGCGCCAGATCCTCGATCGAGTAGATGTCGTGGTGCGGCGGCGGGCTGATCAGCATGACGCCGGGCGTGCTGTGCCGCAGTCGGGCGATCAGGTCCGTCACCTTGAAGCCGGGCAGCTGCCCACCCTCGCCGGGCTTGGCGCCCTGGGCCACCTTGATCTCGATCTCGCGGCACTGGTTCAGGTACTCGGCGGTGACGCCGAAGCGGCCCGACGCCACCTGCTTGATGGCGGAGTTCCAGTTGTCGCCGTTGGCGTCCGGCTTGAAGCGTGCCGGATCCTCACCCCCCTCGCCGCTGTCGGACTTGGCGCCAATGCGGTTCATGGCGACGTTCAGCGTGCCGTGCGCCTCGGGGCTGAGGGCGCCCAGCGACATGGCCGGGGTGATGAAGCGCTTGCGGATGGCGGTGATGCTCTCCACCTCGTCCACCGCGACCTTGCCCTTTGAGGGGCGGAAGTCCAGCAGGTCGCGCAGCTGCAGCGGCGGGCGCTTGTGCACGCCTTCGGAGTAGCGCTTGAAGGTGGAATAGCTGTCGTTGGACACCGCCTGCTGCAGCAGGTGGATCAGGCCGCCTTCCCAGGCGTGGCGATCGCCGCCCTTGCGGAACTTGTAGAAGCCGCCGATGGGCAGGGCCACGACCTCCTCGTTCCAGGCCAGCGCATGCTGTTCCAGCACGTCCTTCTGGATGCCGACCAGACCCAGGCCGGAGATGCGGCTGATCATGCCGGGGAAGTGCTCGGCCACCAGCGAGCGGGACAGGCCCACCGCTTCGAAGTTCAGGCCGCCGCGATAGCTGGAGACGATGGAGATGCCCATCTTGGACATGATCTTCAGCAGGCCTTCGTTGATGGCCTTCTTGTACCGCTCCAGGCACTTTTCCAGGGGCATGTCGCCGAACAGGCCGCGCCGCTGGCGGTCGGCGATGGCCTCCTGCGCCAGGTAGGCGTTGACCGTGGTGGCGCCCACGCCGATCAGCACGGCGACGTAGTGCACGTCCAAGCACTCGCCCGCCCGCACGTTCACCGAGGTGAAGGTGCGCAGCTGCTGGCGGATCAGGTGGGTATGGACGGCGCCCGTCACCAGGATCATGGGCAGGGCGGCGCGGCCGGGGCCCATGGCCTCGTCCGTCAGGATCAGGTGGGTGGCGCCGCCGCGCACCGCGTCCTCCGCCTCCTGCCGCACGCGGCGCAAGGCGTCGGTCATGGCGAACTCACCACCGTCGGGATCGAAGGTGCAGTCGATCTCCGCCGCCGTGTCGCCCATGTAGCGGCGCATGGCGATGAATTCCGCCGTCGTCAGGACGGGAGTCTCCAACTGCAGCAGGCGGGTCTGGCTGTCATCCTCGTCCAGGATGTTGCCCAGGTTGCCCAGGCGGGTCTTCAGGCTCATCACCCGCTGCTCGCGCAGGCTGTCGATGGGCGGGTTGGTGACCTGGCTGAAGTTCTGACGGAAATAGTGGTGCAGGCCCCGGTAGCGGTCGGACAGCACGGCCAGGGGGCTGTCGTCACCCATGGAGCCCACGGCCTCCTTCGCATCCTCCACCATGGGGTGCAGGATGGTCTCCACATCCTCCATGGAGATGCCGTAGGCCACTTGGCGGCGGCGCAGCTGGTCGCGGCTGAGCTCGGCCGTGGCGGCGGGCGCCCCCTTCACCAGGTCGTCCAGCGCCGTGATGTGGCGGACCCAGCTGCCGTAGGGCTTGCTGGCGGCCAAGGTGTCCTTGATCTCGCGGTCCTTGTAGAGACGGCCCTCGGCCAGGTCCAAGGCGATCATCTGCCCGGGCCCGAGGCGGCCCTTTTCCTGCACCGAATACTCCTCGACCTTGGTCATGCCCGTCTCGGAACCGGCGATCAGCAGGCCGTCGCCGGTGACGACGTAGCGCATGGGGCGCAGGCCGTTGCGGTCCATGCCGCCCACGACCCAGCGGCCGTCATACATGGCCAGCGCCGCCGGGCCGTCCCACGGCTCCATCACCGCGTTGGCGTAGCTGTACAGGTCGCGGTGGTTCTGCGGCATGGTCTCGCGATCGGACCAAGCCTCCGGCACCAGCATGGTCTTGACCATAGGGGCGGAGCGGCCGGAGCGCACCAGCACCTCGAACACAGCGTCCAGGCAGGCGCTGTCCGACCCGCCGGCAGGAATGATGGGCTTCACGTCCTCGATCAGGTTGCCGAAGATCTCGTGACCCATGCGGGTCTCGTGCGCCTTCATCCAGTTGACGTTGCCGCGCAGCGTGTTGACCTCGCCGTTGTGCGCCAGCATGCGGAAGGGCTGGGCCAGCCACCAGGTGGGGAAGGTGTTGGTGGAATAACGCTGGTGGTAGATGGCGAAGTTGGACTCGAAGCGCTCGTCCAGCAGGTCCGGATAGAAGGACGTCAGCTGCTCGGCCAGGAACATGCCCTTGTAGATGATGGAGCGGCACGACAGCGTGCAGATGTAGAAGTCGCTGATGCTCTCCGCCTTCACCGCCTTCTCGATACGGCGGCGGATGACGTAGAGGTCACGCTCCAGCTGGTCTTCCGGGATGTTGCGTGGGTTGCCCACCATGATCTGCTCGATCTCGGGGCGGGTGGCGTTAGCCTTCTCGCCGATGATCTCGATGTTGATGGGAACCTGGCGCCAGCCATAGATGGTGTAGCCGAACTTCAGGATTTCCGTCTCGACGATGCAGCGGCAGCGCTCCTGCGCCTCCATGTCGGTGCGGGGCAGGAAGACCTGGCCGACGGAGATCAGGCCGTCCGGCGGCAGGTGGCCGCTGCGGGCCACATGCTCGCGGAAGAAGCTCTGCGGGATCTGCAGGTGGATGCCGGCGCCGTCGCCGGTCTTGCCATCGGCGTCGACGGCGCCGCGATGCCACAGGGCGCTGAGCGCCTCCACCGCCTTCTCCACGACGGAGCGGCGGGGCTTGCCGTCGATGGCTGCGACGAAGCCAACGCCGCAGGCGTCATGCTCCATCTCCGGGGACCAGACGTGCGCCGCTTCCAGGCGGGCGGCGCTGGCGCGGTAGCGCTCGACGAACTCGGCGCCGGTCTCGGTTCCATTGGAAACGGAAAGGGGGCTGCCGTTTTCGATCATCTCGCTCATCTCAAATCCCCCTTACTCGGCGGCCAGCGCGGCGGCGGCGCGGGCGGTGATATAGTTATGGATGCCGGCGGCGGCGTCGCGGCCGTCGCGGATGCCCCAGACGACCAGGGAGGCGCCGCGCACGATGTCGCCGGCGGCGAACACGCCTTCCAGGTTGGTCATCAGGGTGCGCGGGTCGGCCATGACGGTGCCCCAGCGGCTGACCTTCAGGCCCGGCTCACCGAACAGGGTGGGCAGCGGCTCGGGATCGAAGCCCAGGGCCTTGATCACCAGGTCGGCCTCCAGCGTGAAGGCGGAGCCCTCGATGGGCTGCGGCGTCTGGCGGCCGGAGGCGTCGGCCACGCCCATGTGCATGCGGTGGGCGCGCACGCCGGTCACCTGGCGGTCGCCCAGGAAGGCGTCCGGGGCGGCCTGCCACACGAACTCCACGCCCTCTTCCTCGGCATGGGCCACCTCACGCTGGCTGCCCGGCATGTTGGCGCGGTTGCGGCGGTACAGGCACTTCACCGACTTGGCGCCCTGGCGGATGGCGGTGCGCACGCAGTCCATGGCGGTGTCGCCGCCGCCGATGACGACGACGTTCTTGCCCTTGGCGTTCAGGCGGCCGTTCTCGAAATCCACCACCGTGTCGCCCAGGCCGGTGCGGTTGCTGGCGGTCAGGTAGTCCAGCGCCGGGACGATGCCGTCCACGCCGCTGCCCGGGCCTTCCAGTTCACGCGCCTTGTAGACGCCGGTGGCGATTAGGATGGCGTCGTGCTGGACGCGCAGCTGGCCCAGCGTGGCGTGGCGGCCGACCTCGAAGCCCAAATGGAAGACGACGCCGGCGTCGGCCAGCAGCTTGGCCCGGCGCTCCACCACATCCTTCTCCAGCTTGAAGCCGGGGATGCCGTAGATCAGCAGGCCGCCCACGCGGTCATAGCGGTCGTAGACATGCACCTGGTAGCCCTTGCGGCGCAGCTGGTCGGCGGCCGCCAGGCCGGCGGGGCCGGCGCCGATGATGCCGACGCTCTGCGGCCGCTCGCGCACCGGGGCAGCCGGCTTCACCCAGCCGCGTTCCCAGGCGGTGTCGGTGATGTACTTCTCGACGGCGCCGATGGTGACGGTGCCATGGGTCGACTGCTCGATGGTGCAGTTGCCCTCGCACAAGCGGTCCTGCGGGCAGATACGCCCGCAGATCTCGGGGAAATTGTTGGTGGCCTGCGAGACCTCATAGGCCTCTTCCAGGCGCCCCTCGGCGGTCAGCTTCAGCCAATCGGGGATGTTGTTGGAGACGGGGCAATGCACCTGGCAGAAGGGCACGCCGCATTGGGAGCAGCGCGAGGCCTGGGTGGCCGCCTGATCATCCGCGAAGCGGGCGTAAATCTCATCGAAATCCCGCCGGCGCAGCGCGGGCTCGCGTTTGTCAGGCATCTGCTGGTCCGTGTGGACGAACTGGAGCATCTGCTGCTTCTGCGCCATGGCCTTGATCCTTCGTGCTCTGCCCCGACGGCCTGTGCGGTGGCCGGCGGAGATGTCTCCGTCTCGCCCGTACCGCGGCGGAAGGCCGCCGGGTCACGGGCTTGCGCACAAGCGGGTGCGCCGAGTTCATATAAGTCGTTACGACCCATCGCTCCAGCACTTTTTTCACGTTAAGTCAGCTTAGCTGTCCTATTGTGCATCGAGCACGAGACTCAGGTGTGGAAAAGCGGTGACAGGCCCATTCGCATCTGCGGCATATAGTACATGATTGTTTACCATATACGTCCAGGCAATTGATTTTGCTTAAAACCTGAAATGAGAAGTCTCGTCATGCGACGGCGTCCGCTCCCCAAGCGGCTGTCGCCGCCCGGCGCGACCGCTGCTATAAGCAGGCTGCCATCCAGCGGTCGGGTCCCGTCCGGCCACCAATCGCCCCTAGACGTTGAGGCGCCATGTCTTTTTTGCAGACCCTGATCTTCGCGATCATCCAGGGCATCACCGAGCTTTTCCCCATCAGCAGCGTCGCCCACGGGGTGCTGACGCCCTTCCTGCTGGGCTGGGGTCTGGACCAGGCCTTCCTTAAGGAACACTTCCTGCCCTATCTGGTGATGCTGCACCTGGGCACGGCGGCGGCCCTGCTGGTGTTCTTCTGGCGCGACTGGGTCAACCTGCTGGCGGGCGTGGTCAAGGGTGGCCCGGATCGCCGTGTGCTGGCCCTGCTGGTGGTGGGCACGATTCCCGCCGCCATCCTGGGCCTGGCCTTCGAGAAAGTGCTGCGCGCCGCCTTCAGCGACCCGTTCAACGCCGCCATTTTCCTGATCCTGAACGGCTTCCTGCTGTTCTTCGGCGAGCGGCTGCGCGGCCGGGGTGAGCGCACCCTAGCGGAATTGAGCTTCGTCCAGGCCCTGCTGATCGGCCTGGCGCAGTCGCTGGCCCTGATCCCCGGCTTCTCCCGCTCCGGCGCCAGCATGGTGGCGGGCTTTTGGGCCGGCCTGAAACATGAGGAGGCCGCGCGCTTCTCCATGCTGTTGGCCACCCCCATCATCGCCGGCGCCAGCCTGCTGGTGGTGCCCAAGATGCTGCGCCAGGCGGAGGGCGACGTGATCCAGAGCGCGCTGGTGGGCGGCGCCGTGTCGGGCGTCTGCGCCCTGGTCGCCGTCTGGGCCCTGATGCGCTGGTTCAAGCGCAACGAGATCGACGCGATGCGGCCCTTCGCCTTCTACTGCTGGGCCCTGGGCGCCGTCGTGCTGGGGATGATTTACATTTAAGAAGCGCGCCGATCCCGAATCGGATCAACGAAAAGGGCGCCTCCCGGCTGGGAAGGCGCCCTTTCCATTTAGATCTCTACCAGCGGCATGAGCCTTCGGTCGTGCCGCTGTAGGATGCGACTGCGTCCGCGCCCGGCGCCTGAGGGAAGCTCTCAATAATGCGTGCCGTGGGCGTCGATCTTGGTCAGCGCCGGCAGGGACGGACCCTGGCGATGGCTGTCGTAACGGCCGGCCAGCTGGAAGCGATCCAGGTAGGTCGGCAGGATCACCTCGGCGGCGGTGGGCGTGACACCCAGGTCGGCCAGGCCCGGCAGCTTACCGGACAGGACGTTGTCGCTCTTCAGCAAGGTCACCTGGTCGCGGGTCAGCGGCTTGCCGGGCACCATCTCCAGGAAGGTGGCCTGCAGGCTGGCCAGGCCCCAGGGCAGGGACACCAGGCGGGTCTTACGGCCGGTCAGGTCCAGGACCAGCTGGATCAGTTCGCGGAAGCTGTAGGCGCGGGGGCCGCCCAGCTCGAAGGTCTTGCCCTCGGCGCCGGCGCGGGTCACGGCGTTGATGATGGCATCGGCCACGTCACCGACATAGACGGGCTGGAAGCGGGTGGCGCCGCCGCCGATCAGCGGGACGAAGGGCAGCGTCTTGGCCATCCCGGCGAAGCGGTTGAAGAAATTGTCCTCAGGCCCGAAGACGACACTGGGACGCAGGATGGTCGCCTCGGGGAACACGGCGCGGACCGCCTGCTCCCCCGCCGCCTTGCTGCGGGCGTAGGCGGAGCGGGAATTGGCGTCGGCGCCCAGGGCGGAGACGTGCACCAGGCGGGCGACATCGGCCCCCTTGGCCAGGCGGGCGATGCGGCCGGCGGCCTCGGCATGCACCAGGTCGAAGCGCTGGCGCCCGCTCTCGGCCAGGATGCCCATCAGGTTGATGACGACGTCGGCGCCCTGGATGGCGCGGGCGACGGAGGCGTCGTCGGCGATGTCCACGGCCATGGGGACGATCTGGCCCACGGCGCCGTTCATCTTGAGGAAGGCGGCCTCGCCCGGGTGGCGGGCGGGGACGCGGATGACGCAGCCCGTCTTGGCCAGGCGCCGGATGACATGGCGGCCGATGAAGCCGGCCCCGCCGAACACGGTGGCGATACGAATGCTAGTGCCCATCCTCTTAGACCCTCTGCCCACTAAACGAATGACCCGCCGGACTTGTTGGTTCCGACCCTACCCGCATGCGGGCGGTGATCGGGGCCGGCGGCGGCCGGAGACCCAAGCTTATAGCGAAGCCGGCGGGCGAGGGCTAGGCGCTTGGCCAAAGCCTGAAATGCAAGGAGAAGGACGCGCCCATGCACACGCGTGGGCGGGCGCGGCAGGGCGCCGGACGCCCCTTCCCATGCCCCTTCACAAAAAACGAAAAGGGCCGAAAGAAGAGTATTGACAGGCCCCGGCCAGAATCGTACTTAAGCGGCCCGCGCTGCCCAGGTGGCGGAATTGGTAGACGCGCAGGTTTCAGGTACCTGTGGCAGAGATGTCGTGGAAGTTCGAGTCTTCTCCTGGGCACCAATTACAGCGCGGGTTCAACGCAGGGCCGCCGTGTTCCAAATGGAACCGGCGGCCCGCGGCGTTTCTGGGGTCCGCTGACGCGTCGAACAGCGCCATCCTTCCCATCGAATACCTGACTGGTGGCCCCGCCCCAACACCCTCGTCCTGGACGGGCGTGATCGGCGTCGTGCACGGGACCACCCCAGCGCCTGGCGCCACCGTCAAAAAAATTCAAAGTCGCCAAAAGAAGGGTGTTGACAGGCCCCGGCCGTAATCGTACTTAAGCGGCCCGCGCTGCCCAGGTGGCGGAATTGGTAGACGCGCAGGTTTCAGGTACCTGTGGCAGAGATGTCGTGGAAGTTCGAGTCTTCTCCTGGGCACCAATTCAGCGCGGGTTTAAGGTCGCAGGGCCGCCGATGTTCCCATGGAACGCCGGCGGCCCGCGGCGTTTCTGGGGTTCGGTTTCGCGAGCACCCCTGGCGCCGGCGGGCCTTCCTCGGCAGCCCCTCCAGCATGAAGGACCGGTTTGATGCCCATCGATCTCTATGACGGCGATTTGCCCGACGGCCTGGACCTGGGCCCGGTGGTGGCCATCGACACCGAAACCATGGGGCTGAACCCGCACCGCGACCGCCTGTGCCTGATCCAGCTGTCGTCCGGCGACGGCCGCTGCCACCTGGTGCAGCTGCGCCAAGGCCAGTATGACGCCCCCAACCTGAAGCGCCTGCTGACCAATCCGGAACAGCTGAAACTGTTCCACTTCGCCCGCTTCGATATCGCCGTTCTGAACCAGTACCTGGGCGTCGTGACCGCCCCGGTCTACTGCACCAAGATCGCGTCCAAGCTGGTGCGCACCTACACCGACCGCCATGGCCTGAAGGATCTGTGCCGCGACCTGCTGGGCGTGGAGCTGTCCAAGCAGCAGCAGTCGTCCGACTGGGGTGCGGAAGAGCTGACGGCCGAGCAGCTGAAGTACGCCGCCTCCGACGTGCTGTACCTGCATGACATCAAGGCGAAGTTCGACGCCGTGCTGGCCCGCGAAGGCCGCACCGAGCTGGCCGAGGCCTGCTTCCGCTTCCTGCCGCACCGCGCCCTGCTGGACCTGAGCGGCTGGGACGAGCCGGATATTTTCGCCCACTGAGGCGCCCACTGGGGCGTCCCTTTGGGGGAAGGTGCGGGCCGCCCTGCCCCTTCTCCCCATCCCGTGCGGGCGTGCCGCATGGGTGGGTGGCGCGCCGTACCCCTGGAAAAAGGGACGGCGCATGACGATTTGACCGTGGAATCCCTGCTCAGTTAGATTGGGCCTCAACCGGTAGCGGCGGCCGCCGGACATGCCTGCGCCACAATTGGCGGCCAAACCCCGTGGAACCATGACCCTGCCCCCCCCTTCAGAAAACCCCGGCGCCGACACCGGCGACGCGGGCGGGATTCGGCAGCCGGCACCCCCGGCCGGTTCCGCGCCCCCTTCCGGCCAACTTTCGGACCAGCGCGGTCAGGAGCAACGGGGCCGGGGCGCCAGCGCCCGGCACACCCGCCGCGTCAACCAGGCCAAGGTGGTGTTGCCCACCCTGGCCGGCCTGACCATCGCCGCCATCGCGCTTTGGCCTCTGATCAAGGAAACCACCAATCCCCGCCCCGCCGACCCCGGCACCGGGCAGCTGGAAATGCTGGACGCCCATTTTCTGGGAACGGACAAGACCGACCGGCCCGTGGAAGTACGTGCCGACCGGGCCATGCAGGAAAGCAATCAGGACAACCTGATCGATCTTGTTTCGCCCGAGGCGGAGATCACGCTAAAGAATGGGCAGTGGGTGACCCTGAACGGGGACACCGGGCGGTACGACAAGCAGTCTGGCCACCTGACGCTGGAGGGGAGGGTCACGCTGTTTCACGATCACGGCTATGAGTTCACCACCGACAAGGCGGAAGTGGACACCAGCAAGAACATCGCCTGGGGCAACGCGCGCGTGGCCGGCCAGGGCCCGTTCGGCGACATCGACGCCGGCGGCTTCCGCATGACCGACAAGGGCAGCACCATCGTCTTCACCGGCAAGGCGCGCCTGCGCCTGGTGGAGAAGGAGCACCACGCCGACGGCGCCACGCCCGCCGGCCCCATCCCTGCACCCCCCATCATGGCACCCCCCATCACGGCACCGTCGCGGACCGGAGGCAAGAAACCTTGAGTATCCGGTTCACGAAAACGGTCCCGGTGGTGCGGACCCTGATGCTGGGCGGCCTGGCGGTCGCGGCCACGGCCCTGGTCGCCTTGGCCCCATCCTCCCGCGCAGAGGAAGCAGAGGGGGCCAAGCCCGCTCCTGAAAAGCACGCTGGCGAGAAGCCCGCCAAGGCCAGGAAGCCCGCCGCTCCGCCGGCGCAGAACCCCGCCGTTCCGGGCGAACCGGGCCTGCTGCCCTTCACCCCGGCCGAAGTCACGGCTTCCCCCCCGGGCGCCATCGACATCACCTCGGACGAGACGATGGAGTGGCACAACGACCAGCTGGCCGCCGTGGCCCGGGGCCACGTCATCGTGACGCGGGGGGAGGACACCCTGCACTGCGACACCCTGGTGGTCTACTACCGCAAGGCCAATGACGGCTCGACCGAGATGTATCGCATGGCCGCCGACGGCCAGGTGGTCATGACCTCACCCAGCCAGCAGGCCTATGGCGACCACAGCGTCTACGATGTGGACCAGGACGTGACCGTGCTGACCGGCGACCATCTGCACCTGGTCACGCGCAGCGACACGGTTTACGCCCGCGACACCCTGGAATACTGGCGCCAGCAACAGTTGCTGGTCGCGCGCGGCAACGCCATCGCCATCAACGACAAGGGCGACCGCATCCGCGCCGACGTGCTGGTGGGCATCATGGAAGAGAATGCGACCAAGCAGTTGGAGATGACGCGCATGGATGCCAAGGGCAACGTGCTGATCGTCACCCCCAAAGATATCGCGCGCGGCACCGAGGGCACCTATAACGTGAAGACGCGCATCGCCATCCTGACGGGCGATGTGAAGCTGACCCAGGGTCAGAACCAGGTGAACGGCCACCGGGCCGAGGTCAACAACGCCACGGGGGTCAGCCGCATGCTGCCCGACGAGACCGTCAAGGGGGGGCGCGTGCATAGCGTGCTGATACCCAAGAAGTCCGATCAGCCGGCCGCCCCTGCCGCGCCGCCCGCTGGCGGCGGAGCGCAGCCATGAGCAAGACATCCGAACCCGCGAAGGTGCCGGCGGCGCCCAGGGAACCCAAAGCGGGAGGCCCGCGCCTGGTGTCAGACAACCCCAACAGCGGCCTGACGGCCACCAAGCTGGGCAAGAGCTACAAGGGCCGCCCGGTGCTGCGCGATGTCAGCGTCAGCGTACGCCGGGGCGAGGTCGTTGGCCTGCTCGGCCCCAACGGCGCCGGCAAGACCACCAGTTTCTACATCATGACCGGGCTGATCATGCCCGATTACGGCACCATCACCCTGGACGGGCTGGAAGTCACCGAACTGCCCATGTACCGCCGCGCGCGCTTAGGCATAGGCTATCTGCCGCAGGAGGCCTCGATCTTTCGCGGCCTGACGGTGGAAAACAATATTCGCGCCGTGCTGGAGGTGGTGGAGCAGGACCGCGACAAGCGTGAAGCCACGCTGGATGAGTTGCTGGCCGAGTTCTCCATCAGCCATCTGCGCCGCACCTCGGCCCTGGCCCTGTCGGGCGGTGAGCGCCGCCGCGTGGAAATCGCCCGCGCCCTGGCGTCCCAGCCCAACTTCATCCTGCTGGACGAGCCGTTCGCCGGCATCGACCCCATCGCCGTCAACGACATCCGCGAACTGGTCAGTCATCTGCGCGAGCGCGGCATCGGCGTCCTGATCACCGACCACAACGTCCGCGAAACCCTGGACATCGTTGATCGCGCATACATTCTTCACGATGGTATGGTATTGATGGAGGGTGAACCGTCCGAGATCGTGGCCCATAAGGACGTGCGCCGCGTATACCTTGGCGAACGGTTCAGTCTGTAACTAAGTATAAGCGCGTTCTGCGCAATTCCATTTCGGGCCACTGTTCTTATTCGGGCGGGTGATGGCGCTTCAACAACGCCTTGATCTTCGGCAGACCCAGGCGCTGGTGATGACTCCCCAGCTGCAACAGGCGATCAAGCTGTTGCAGCTGTCTAACCTGGAGTTGGCCGACTACGTCGATCGCGAGATGGAGCAGAACCCGCTCCTGGAACGCGATGATGGCGACCGTAATCGCGATCCGGCCCCCGATGGGGTGGATCGGGAGGAGGTGGTCGCGCGTGGCGACGACCTGCCCGTGCGCGACACGGCCGACCTCACGTCTTCCGACCATATGGGCTCCTCCAGCGACGCGCCGCTGGACACGGACTTCGAGAACGTCTGGACCAATTCCAGCGCGGTCGACATGGCGGCCGACGCCATGGGCGAGGGCGGCGAGGCCTTCGGCAACTGGTCGGGACGCGGCGGCAGCTTCGAGGATGACGAAAACTCGTTCGAGCAGACGCTGTCCGGCAGCGTCTCGCTGCGCGACCATCTGACCGAGCAGATCACCATGGACATCGCCGATCCGCTGGATCGGATGGTGGCCTTCGCCCTGATGGACTACCTGGACGAGGCCGGCTATTTCACCGGCGACATCGCCGTGGTCGGGGATCAGCTGGGCTGCACCGAATCCCAGGTCGTTTCGGTTCTGGAACGGTTGCAGCGCCTGGACCCCGTTGGCATTTTCGCCCGCTCGCTGAAGGAATGCCTGGCGCTGCAGCTGCGGGAGCTGGACCGGCTGGACCCCTGCATGCAGGCCCTGCTGGACAACCTGCCCCTGCTGGCCGCGCGCAACGTGCCGGCCCTGCTGAAGGTCTGCCAGGTGGATGCCGAGGACCTGGCCGACATGGTCGGCGAGATCAAGGCGCTGAACCCCAAACCAGCCCTGGCCTTCGATCATGAGCCGGTGCAGACCGTGGTGCCGGACATCGTCATGCGCGCCCAGCCCGGCGGCGGCTGGCTGGTGGAGCTGAACAGCGACACCCTGCCCCGTGTGCTGGTCAACCAGCGCTACTACGCCCGCATCCAGGGGGCCGCCCGGAACAAGCAGGACAAGGAGTATCTGACCGAGCAGTTCCAGTCGGCCAGCTGGCTGGTGAAGTCGCTGCACCAGCGGGCCAACACCATCCTGAAGGTGGCGACCGAGATCGTGCGCCAGCAGGACGCGTTTTTCCTGCACGGCCTGCAGTTCCTGCGCCCCCTTATCCTTCGGGATATAGCGGAGGCGATCGGCATGCACGAATCCACCGTCAGCCGCGTGACGACCAACAAGTTCATGGCCACGCCCCGCGGCCTGTTCGAACTGAAATACTTTTTTACATCAGCCATTTCCGGGGCGGACGGCCAGGCCTCGCACTCGGCCGAGGCGGTGCGTTACCGCATCAAGGTGCTGATCGACGCGGAAAAGCCGGATGAGATCCTTTCGGATGACCGTCTGGTCGAGATCCTTCGGGATGAGGGGATCGACATTGCACGGCGGACGGTCGCCAAGTATCGTGAAGCCATGAAGATCCCTTCCTCAGTCCAGCGTCGCCGGGAGAAGGCCCTTGGGATCTGAACCATGCGCCCGATGGATGGCGCATGACGGCTGGCCTTCCCAGCAGCAAAAGGCCGGCCGAGGGCTATTGTAAAGGCCGACGGCAAGGCACCACGCCGCCGCCACTCCTGGCTTCCAACCAAGCGAGACGGACAGGCCATGCATATAATCGTCAAAGGCAAGCAGCTAGACGTTGGCGAGTCCCTGCGCACCCATGTCGAGACCACACTGACTGGGTTGGTGGAGAAATATTTCAGCAGTCCGCTTGAGGCGACCGTCGTGCTGTCGCGCGAAGCGCATCTGTACAAGGCGGACATCCAGGCCCACGTCGGCCGCGGCATCCTTCTGCAAGCCTATGCCGAAGCCACGGAACCCTATCCCGCCTTCGATGAGGCGGCGGAGCGCGTCGCCAAGCGCCTGCGACGCTATAAGCGCCGGTTGCGCGACCATCACCAGCGCGTGCACGGCGAGGCCGAGGCCGCCGTGCCGGCCCGCAAATACATCATCAACGCCGACGCCCACGACGACGAGGCCGATGAAGGCGGTCAAGGGGCCGGCAGCCACAACGGGCACGCGGTGAACGGCAACGGTGCCGACCACCACCCCATGATCATCGCCGAGATGCAGACCAACATCGACATGCTGACGGTCAGCGAGGCGGTGATGCGCATGGACCTGGCGGATCTGCCGGCCCTGCTGTTCCGCAACCGCGCGCATGGCCATCTGAACATGGTCTATCGCCGGCCCGACGGGAACGTCGGCTGGGTCGACCCCTCCGACGGCAAGCCCACGGCCACCCACTGATCGGAACCTGCTGATCAGGATACGGCTTCCGGAGCTATCCCCGCCGGCCTTGGCCCCATTGACCTCGGGGCGGGGATAGCCGAAGCTTGGAACCGGGGGTTGGGCGGAAAAGTTTGATAAACCTTTCCGCCCTATAAAACTTCAAGCGAAATGCCCGTGTAAGCGAGTGTGGTGGCAATGCCGTCCCAGTTTTTGTTGACGCCGATGGTCGAGCTTTTGAGGCCGGACGGCATTGTCGCCAATCTCAAGGCCTCCTCCAAAAAGCAGGTGCTGCAGGAACTCGCCAAACGGGCCGCCGACCTGACCGGCCAGCATGAGCGGGCCATCTTCGACGTACTGTTGGAGCGGGAGCGCCTGGGCACCACCGGCGTGGGCCGGGGCATCGCCATCCCCCACGGCAAGCTGCCCACCTTGCCCAAGGTCTGCGCCCTGTTCGCCCGTCTGGAACGGCCGGTGGATTTCGACTCCATCGATGAACAGCCGGTGGACCTGATCTGCCTGCTGCTGGCCCCGGAATCGGCTGGTGCCGATCACCTGAAGGCCCTGGCCCTGGTCTCGCGCATGCTGCGCAACCCGCTGTTCTGCGAGAAGCTGCGCGGCGCCGACACCGCCGACGCCATCTACGCCCTGCTGACGCACACGGAAGCCAGCAACGCGGCTTAGTTCGTTTTCCTCAAGCGCCGGCAGGCCCGTCCGGGCCTTTGGCTGTCCTCGCTGCGCCCTTCGGTGCTCGCTCCGGCGCCCGCGGTCGCGGGCTACGGCGGCCTGTGGCCATGCCGCCGCTTGGGCCGTGTTGCCTATTTTGCCGCTGGTTGCCTCAGCGGCTGGCCCAGAGCAGGTAGTTGACGTCCAGGTCGCGGGCGTCCAGGCGGAAGGTGTCGTTGAAGGGGCTGTAGACGAGGCCCATGACCTCGCGCACCGTCAGGCCGGTGGCGCGCAGGCCGGCGGCCAGTTCCGACGGCTTCAGGAACTTGCGCCAGTCGTGGGTGCCGCGCGGCAGCCAGCGCAGGACGTATTCCGCGCCGATGATGGCCATCAGATAGGATTTGGGCGTGCGGTTCAGCGTGGCCATGACCAGCAGGCCCTCAGGCTTCATCAGAGCGGCCAGGCTGTCCAGGAACAGCGGTACGTCGGCCACGTGCTCCACCACCTCCAGCGACAGCACCGCATCGAATTTCTCGCCAGCGGCCACCAACGCCTCCGCCGTGGTGTGGCGGTAATCGACGGCGGTGGCCGTCTCCATCGCGTGGGTGGCGGCGGTCTTCACGTTGCGCTCGGCGGCGTCGATGCCCACCACGTCGGCCCCCATGCGGGCCAGCGGTTCCGACAGCAGGCCGCCGCCGCAGCCGATATCCACCAGGCGCAGGCCCCGCAGCGGCTGGGGCGCCAGCGGATCACGGCCAAAATGCGCGCAGATGCGGTCGCGCAAATATTCCAGGCGCACCGGGTTCAGCTTGTGCAGTGGCCGGAACTTGCCCGCCTCGTCCCACCATTCGGCGGCGATGGCGGAAAAGCGCTGGATTTCCCCGGGATCGACGGTGGTCGTGGCGGTCTGGCTCATCATAGGCACCCTTGAACGGAACGCGCGGGATTATGGGCCGCCGCCAGACCCAACTCAACACCGCTGGCCGTATGGCTGCACCCTATTGGGATCGCCGGAAAACCTTGGGACGCGACCGCGTCCGTCCGAACGTTTTGGGGAGCGTCGGCGGACTGGAAGGCAAGGACAAGCCCCAGTCGGCGGATGCCGGCGGCCGGCGTTCAAGGGGGGTCATGACCACGAAATAGAAATGCTCTGTCGCCCGGTTTACGCAACCCTGACCTTTTATTGCCCATTTATTGCCTGGACGCGCCCGACAGGGTAAGGATAGCGCGCTTTCCGGAAAGCCTCGCGCCCGGAAGCCCCTTGCATCCACCGGCTGGCGCCTGCCGGCCTCTCACAAGGCAGACACGGGTTATGGCACGCCTCGTTTTGAAGTTCGGCGGGACATCGGTCGGCACCATCGACCGGATCAAGAATGTCGCCCGCAAAGTGAAACAGGAGGTCGACGCCGGCCATGAGGTGGCGGTGGTCGTCTCCGCCATGTCGGGCGTGACCAACCAGCTGGTGGACTATGTGAAACAGGTCAGCCGCCTGGCGGACGAGCGCGAGTACGACGCCGTGGTCGCTTCGGGCGAGCAGGTGACCAGCGGCCTGCTGGCCATCGCCCTGCAGGAGATCGGCATCCCGGCCCGGTCGTGGCAGGGCTGGCAGATCCCCCTGATCACCGACGACGTGCATGGCAAGGCCCGCATCGAGCGCATCGAGTCCGGCGACCTGGTGGCCCGCATGTCCACCGGCGAGGTGGCCGTGGTGGCGGGCTTCCAAGGCGTGTCCAAGGATGGGCGCATCGCCACCCTGGGCCGCGGCGGTTCCGACACCTCGGCCGTGGCCCTGGCGGCGGCGGTCCAGGCCGAGCGCTGCGATATTTACACCGACGTGGATGGCGTCTACACCACCGACCCGCGCATCGTGACCAAGGCCCGCAAGCTGGGCCGCATCACGTACGAGGAAATGCTGGAGATGGCGTCCCTGGGCGCCAAGGTCCTGCAGACCCGGTCGGTGGAAATGGCGATGAAGCACCGGGTGCGTGTCCAGGTGCTGTCGACCTTCGAGGAAGCGGCCGGCAGCGCGTTGCCGGGAACTCTTGTCGTTGATGAGGACGAAATCGTGGAACAGGAACTGGTCAGCGGCATCGCCTACAGCCGGGATGAGGCGAAGGTGACCCTGGTGGGCGTGGAAGACCGGCCGGGCGTGGCGGCGGCCATTTTCGGCCCGCTCACCGACGCCGCCATCAACGTCGACATGATCGTGCAGAACGTGTCGGAAGACGGCACCACCACCGACATGACCTTCACCGTCACCAAGGCCGACCTGGACCGCACCGTGCAGGTGCTGGAGGGCGCCAAGGACGACCTGAAGTTCCGCCGCCTGATTGCCGACAGCAACGTGGTCAAGGTCTCGGTCATCGGCGTCGGCATGCGCAGCCACGCCGGCGTGGCCCAGCGCATGTTCAAGGCTCTGGCCGACCGCGGCATCAACATCCAGGTCATCTCCACCAGCGAGATCAAGGTCAGCGTCCTGATCGCCGAGGAGTACACCGAACTGGCGTTGCGCGCCCTGCACACCGCTTACGGCCTGGACCAGGCATAAGCATCTGAGCGACACTCTGCCCCGGGGGACTGGAAGAGCGTCCCCCGGGGCATTGTTGTTTTCAGGGGTTGTTTTAGGTTAGGGATCGGCGTCGTTCCCCGCCTGCGGGGCACCGGCTGCCCCATCACGGGCGCGGGTGACGCATTTTTTCCGCCAAAAGGAAGCGTTTTTGATGTCGACCACCACCACGATTGGAACCGCTCGCGACAAGTTGGACGCGCTGTGGACCCGTGGGCGCGATTTCCTGGGCACGGAGCTGGCCGTCATGGGCGGCGCGATGACCTGGGTGTCGGACGCCGGCTTGGTGGCCGCCATTTCCAACGGCGGCGGCTTCGGCGTGCTGGCCTGCGGCGCTATGACGCCCGAGATGCTGGCCCAGGAGATCGACGCCACCCGGGCGCTGACGGCGAAGCCCTTCGGCGTCAATCTCATCACCATGCACCCGCAGCTGGACACGCTGGCCGCCGTTTGCCTGGACCACGGCGTGCACCATGTCGTCCTGGCCGGCGGCCTGCCCCCCGCGCCGGTGATCAAGCAGCTGAAGGACGGGGGCGCCAAGGTCGTGTGCTTCGCGCCGGCGCTGGTCCTGGCCAAGAAGCTGGTGCGCATGGGCGTGGACGCCCTGGTGATCGAGGGCATGGAGGCCGGCGGCCATATCGGGCCCGTCGCCACCTCGGTCCTGGCGCAGGAGATCCTGCCGGAGATCCGGGACGTGCCGGTGTTCGTGGCCGGCGGCATCGGCCGGGGCGAGGCCATCGTGGCCTACCTGGAGCTGGGAGCCGCCGGTGTGCAGCTGGGCACCCGCTTCGTCTGCGCCACCGAATCCCGCGCCCATCCCAATTTCAAGCGCGCCTTCATCCGCGCCAGCGCGCGCGACGCCATGCCGTCCGCCCAGCTGGACAGCCGCTTCCCGGTCATCCCGGTCCGCGCCCTGCAGAACGAGGGCACCCGCCGCTTCATGGATTTCCAGCGCGAGGTGGTGGAGCGTTTCAACCGCGGCGAGGTGGAGCAGAAGGACGCCCAGCTGGAGATCGAGCATTTCTGGGCCGGCGCCCTGCGCCGCGCCGTCATCGACGGCGACGTGGAAAACGGAAGCCTGATGGCCGGGCAGTCGGTGGGCATGGTGACGCGCGAGCAGCCGACGGCCGAGATCCTGGCCGAGCTGGTGGCCCAGGCGGAGGACGCCCTGGCCGGCCGGTACGGCCATGCCAAGGACACAGGGGCGAAGAAAGCGGGACCAGCGCTGGCGCTGGCGGGAGCGGCAGGCTAGTGGCACCGCATTCCGGAACTCCCCCCACCCTTATCGACCCGGGGCTTGAGGTTCCGGAAACCGGTACCATTACCACCGGTACCGCTACCGAACGCCGCCGGTCCGCCGACGCGGCGGGCGGGGCTCGGCGCCTGCTGGCTCGGCTGCGCGATGTCATGGCCGCCGGGGGCACCGCCCAGTCGCGCCTGGACAAGATCGTCATGCTGATCGCTGCCGAAATGGGGGCGGACGTCTGTTCCTGCTACGTCATGCGGGCGGGCGAGGTGCTGGAACTGTTCGCCACCATCGGCCTGAACCTGGACGCCGTGCACAAGACAAGGCTGCGGGTGGGCGAGGGCCTGGTGGGCGACATCGCCGCCCACGCCCGGCCGGTGGCCCTGGCCAACGCGCCCAGCCACCCCAATTTCGCCTATCGTCCGGAAACGGGCGAGGATCCGTTCGACAGCTTCATGGGCGTGCCCATCCTGCGCGGCGGCCGCGTGCGCGGCGTGCTGGCCATCCAGCACATCGCCCGCCGCGCCTACGACGAGCAGGATGTGGAGACGCTGGAGACCATCGCCATGGTGGTGGCCGAGCTGGTGGCCACGGGCGAGTTGGTCGACAATCGCGAACTGCAGGTGGCCAACGACCTGGTGCTGCTGCCCTCGCGCCTGGACGGGGTCAGCCTGAACCGGGGCATCGCCATGGCCATGGCCGTGCTGCACCGGCCGCAGCTGACCATCCGCCAGATGGTGGCCGATGATCCGGAGCTGGAGCTGCGCCGCCTGCGCGAGGCGGTGGACAGCATGCACTCCGCCATCGACCGCCTGCTGATCCTGTCGGGCGAAACCGGCGGCGAGCATCACGAGATCATCGAAACCTATCGCATGTTCGCCACCGACCGTGGCTGGCTGTCTCGCATCCGCGAGGCCATCCGCACCGGCCTGACGGCGGAGGCGGCGGTGCAGCAGGTGCAGAACGACAACCGCGCCCGCATGGCGTCGGTGACCGACAGCTACATCCGCGAACGCCAGCTGGATCTGGACGACATCACCAACCGCCTGCTGCAGCATCTGGCCGGCCGCCAGGACAAGGCGGACGGCGGCACCTTGCCCGACGCGTTCGTTCTGGTGGCCCGCAACCTGGGTCCCGCCGAGCTGCTGGACTATGACAGCACCCGCCTGCGCGGCCTGGTGCTGGAGGAGGGGGCGGCCTACAGCCACGTGGCCATCGTGGCCCGCGCCCTGGACATTCCCGTGGTGGGGCAGTGCACCGGCGTGCTGAACCGCATCGACCCGCTGGACTTCGTCATTGTCGATGGCGATCACGGCCAGGTGTTCGTGCGCCCGGCGGAGGACATCACCGAGGCCTTCCTGAAAAGCATTGAGGTGGGGGAGGAGCGCAAACGCGAGTTCGCCGCCGCCCGCGAGCTGGAGTCGGTGACGCGCGACGGCGTGGCCGTGCGCCTGATGCTGAACGCTGGCCTGTTGATCGACCTGCCCCACCTGCACGCCACCGGCGCCGACGGCATCGGTCTGTACCGCACCGAAATTCCCTTCATGGTGCGGCATACCTATCCCGACACCGCCGTGCAGAAGGAGACCTACGCCAAGGTGCTGGACGAGGCGAGGGACAAGCCCGTCACCTTCCGCACCCTGGACGTGGGCGGCGACAAGACCCTGCCCTACTTCCCCGACCTGGGCGAGGAGAACCCGGCCCTGGGCTGGCGCGCCATCCGCATCGGCCTGGATCGCCCCGCCATGCTGCGCAAGCAGTTGCGGGCATTGCTGTGGGCCGCCTCGGGTCGCGACCTGAGGCTGATGTTCCCCATGGTGGCCGAGGTGTCGGAGTTCCTTCGCGCCCGCCGCGTGCTGGATCTGGAACTGCGCCGGCTGGAGCAGGGCGGCGTGGCCCCGCCCCGCGACCTGAAGGTGGGCGTGATGATGGAGGTGCCGGCCCTGCTGTTCCAGCTGGACGCGCTGCTGCCCCACATCGACTTCATGTCCGTGGGATCCAACGACCTGCTGCAGTACCTGTTCGCCAGCGACCGCGGCAATCCCATGCTGAACAACCGCTATGACCTGCTGTCGCCGGCCATGCTGTCGGTGCTGCGCATGCTGGTGCGGCGGTGTGATGAGGCCGGGGTGCAATTGTCGCTGTGCGGCGAGATGGCAAGCCGGCCCCTGGACGCCATGGCCCTGCTGGGCTGCGGCTTCCGCACCCTGTCGATGAGTCCGGGCGCCTTCGGCGAGATCAAGACCATGATCCGCTCGGTCAATGTGGACGTGCTGCAGCGGTTCCTGGACAGCCTGCTGGGACGCCCCGACCGCAGCTTGCGCCAGCACCTGCTGGCCTTCGCGCGCGACCATGGCGTTCGGCTGTAGCCAATCTAATGAATTCTGACGGCAGCATGGTTGCGGTACCGCGAAGCCCTTGATAAGACTCCCGCGACATCGTCGTCGGCGCAATAAACGAACCGGCGGTTGGGATAATTCGTGCACCATTCTGTGCTGGGACAGCCGTCATGACTGAACGCCGCGACCGTTATCGGGACATGATCGACGCTGGCCGCGCCGCCGAACCGCAGGCGCCGCGCGAAACCGTGGGCGACATCCTGCGCATGCGGCGCGAGGAACTGGGCTATGACCTGACGGGCGTGGCCAACGTGCTGCGCATCCGCCGCCCCTATCTGGAAGCCATCGAGGACGGCCGCTATGGCGACCTGCCGGGCCAGGCCTACATCCTGGGCTTCCTGCGCAGCTATGCCGATCTGCTGGGCATCGATTCGGGCGACCTGCTGAACCGCTTCAAGGATGAAACGGCGGGCCACGTCCGCCCGGCGGAACTGTACCTGCCCATCCCGGTCAGCGAGAACCGCGTGCCCAGCGGCGCGCTGATTGTTGGCGCCGTGGTGCTGGCCGCGGCCCTTTATGGCGGATGGTACCTCTATTCCTCCGCCGACCGCAGTGCCCTGGACCTGGTGCCCAAGCTGCCGGAGCGGCTGGCCCACCTGACGGGCAACAGCGATGCCTCCTCCCCGCCGCCGGCCAACGTGCTGCCGGCCCCCGCCGTGCAGGCCCTGCTGAACCAGGCGCAGCCCACGGCGCCGGAGGTGGGGGCCGCCCCCGACGCTACTGCGCCGCTGCCCGACGCCATGCCCGGCCCCGTGCCCGCGGCCCCCGCCAACGCCCCGGCTGCCCCGCAGGCGCCGGCGACCAACGCTCCCGCAGGCCAGGGGACCGCCGCGCCGCCCGCCGCACCGGGCAAGACCGCGACGGCGCCACAGTCGGCCGCGCCCCAGCAAACGACCTCGGCACCGGTCGCATCCGAGGCGCCGGATGACGAGGCGCCGCAGATGCCCGACCTGGGCCAGCCCAAGACCGCCGCGGCCGATCCGGACGCCGCCCCGGCCGACGCCAGCATGCGCCCCGACACCACCGCCCCGGGGGCGGTGCCGGCCCCCGCCAAGGGCCGCGTCTTCGGCCAGACCGGCCCCGCCCGCGTAGTGGTGCGCGCCACGGACGAAAGCTGGATCCAGGTGCGCGACGCCAAGGGCACGCTGTGGGCGTCCCGCGTGCTGCACCCGGGCGACAGCTTCCGCGCTCCCGACGTGCCTGGCCTGACCCTGGAAACCGGCAACGCCGGTGGTGTGGTCGTCAGCCTGGACGGCAAGGACCTGGCCGCCCTGGGCGCCAAGGGCCAGGTGGTGCGCAGCTATCCCCTGCAACCGGATGATTTACAGGCTCGGGTGACTCACTGATGGCTTCCCTGTTTCGCAGCAAGGCGGCCGTCGCCGCTTGTCTTTCCGCCTGCGTGGCCCTGGCCGTGGGCCTGGCCACCCAGTCGGCCCGGGCCGAGGGCCGCATCCGCCAGGTCGAGGTGGACGTGGCCAAGGCGACCCAGCCGCTGGACCGCTTCTACGACCTGTCCGTCGGGTCCGATTTTCCGGGCACCCTGATGCGGCCGGACAGCATGGCGCAGTTGAAGACGACGCAGGATGAGCTGGGCTTCCGCTACATCCGCTTCCACGCCATCTTCCACGACGTGCTGGGCACGGTGAAGGTCGAGAACGGCACGGTCACCTATGACTGGAGCAAGATCGACCAGCTGTACGACGACCTGAAGGCGCGCGGGCTGAAGCCCTTCGTCGAACTGGGCTTCACGCCCAAGGCCATGGCGACGTCGGAGAACAAGATTTTCTATTGGGAGGGCAACACCTCCCACCCCCGGCCCAACGCCTGGCGCGACCTGATCACCGCCTTCGTCCAGCACATCGAGGCGCGCTATGGCCAGGCCGAGGTGCGCAGCTGGTTCTTCGAGGTGTGGAACGAGCCCAACCTGTCGGGCTTCTGGGAAGGCGGCGACCAGCAGGCGTATTTCGCGCTGTACGACCTGACGGCCAACACCATGAAGGCCATCGACCCGGAACTGCGCGTGGGCGGCCCCGCCACGGCCGGCGCCGCCTGGGTGCCGGAATTCCTGGACCATGTGGCCAAGAGCGGCGCGCCCGTGGACTTCGTCACCACCCACACCTATGGCGTGGACGGCGGTTTCCTGGATGAGGCGGGCAAGGCCGACACCAAGCTGTCGCCCTCCCCCGACGCCATCGTGGGCGACGTGCGCAAGGTGCGCCAGCAGATCGCCGCCTCCCGCTTCCCCACCCTGCCGCTCTATTTCACGGAGTGGAGCACCAGCTACACCCCGCGTGACCTGGTGCACGACAGCTACATCAGCGCGCCTTATATCCTGGCCAAGCTGAAGGCCAGCCAGGGCATGGTCCAGGGCATGAGCTACTGGACCTACAGCGACCTGTTCGAGGAACCCGGCCCGCCCACCGCCCCGTTCGAGGGCGGCTTCGGCCTGATGAACCGCGAGGGCATCCGCAAGCCGGCCTATTTCGCGTACAAGTACCTGCACGCCCTGCAAGGCCAGGCGGTGCCGGTGACGGACGGCCAGGCGATGGCGTCCGCGACAGAGGGCAAGGCCGCCGCCCTGGTGTGGGATTTCCAGCAACCGCACCAGCCGGTCAGCAACCGGTCCTTCTACAGCAAGATCGTCCCCAACAAGGCCGCCCCATCGGTCAAGGTGTCGTTCCGGGGCCTGAAGCCGGGCACATACCGCCTGGCCGTGCACCGCACCGGCTTCCGCGCCAACGACGCCTATTCCGCCTACATCGACATGGGCGCGCCCAAGACCCTGTCGGCGGAGCAGCAGGCCAAGCTGACCGACCTGACGCGCGACCTGCCGGAGGCGGACAAGACCGTGACCGTGGGGGCCGATGGCCGCTATGCCACCACCCTGCCCATGCACAGCAACGACATCATGCTGGTCACGCTGGACAAGCCCGCGGGGGATCGGGCCGTCGGCGGCAAATAGGCCAACCGTGTCGGCCGCTTAACCATTACGCACCGCGCCGTCCCGCACACGGCGCGGTGAAGCCTTGTGCGATGGCCTCTTGATCCCGGGGCCTTCCGGCAGCACTTTACCGATCAAATTCCCCCATGAGGCCAGTTCCCATGTCCACCTCCCATCGTGCGTATCGCCAGATCCTGCGCCGGACCTCCCGTCAGATTCGTGTCGGCAACGTCCTGGTCGGTGGCGACGCGCCGATCTCCGTCCAGACCATGACCAACACCCTGACCGCCGACGCCAAGGCGACGATCGAGCAGGTGTTGCGGGCAGAAGAGGCCGGCGCCGACATGGTCCGCGTCTCCTGCCCCGACGAGGAATCGACGGCGGCGCTGAAGGAGATCGTGAAGGCGGTGCACGTGCCCATCGTGGCCGACATCCACTTCCACTATAAGCGCGCCATCGAGGCCGCCGAGGCGGGTGCCGCCTGCCTGCGCATCAACCCCGGCAACATCGGTTCCGCCGACCGGGTGCGCGAGGTGGTGCAGGCCGCCAAGGACCACGGCTGCGCCATGCGGATCGGCGTCAACGCCGGCTCGCTGGAGCGCGAGTTGCTGGAGCGCTATGGCGAGCCTTGCCCCGAAGCCCTGGTGGAAAGCGCCCTGACCCACGCCAAGATCCTGGAAGACCATGACTTCCGGGAGTTCAAGATTTCGGTGAAGGCCTCGGACGTGTTCCTGGCCGTGGCCGCCTACCAGGGCTTGGCCGAGGCCTGCGACTATCCCCTGCACATCGGCATCACCGAGGCCGGCGGCCTGCGCGCCGGCACCGTGAAGTCCTCCATCGGCCTGGGCATGCTGCTGTGGTCGGGCATCGGCGACACCATCCGCGTGTCGCTGTCCGCCCCCCCGGAGGAGGAGGTCAAGGTCGGCTTCGAGATGCTGAAGTCGCTGGGCCTGCGCCGCCGCGGCGTCACCGTCATCTCCTGCCCGTCCTGCGCCCGCCAGCAGTTCGACGTCATCAAGACGGTCGAGGTGCTGGAGGAGCGGCTGGCCCACATCACCACCCCCATGACCGTCTCGGTCATCGGCTGCGTGGTGAACGGCCCGGGCGAGGCCACCATGACCGACATCGGCTTCACCGGTGGCGGCAAGGGCGTGCACCAGGTGTTCCTGGCGGGCCAGCCGGCCCACCGCCTGAAGGACGAGAGCATCGTCGACCACCTGGTGTCGCTGGTGGAAAAGAAGGCCGAGGAGATCAAGGCCGCCCAGGCCGCCGAGGAAGCCGCCGCTGCGGCGGAGTGATACGAAGGCCCGCGGCATGAGTCCCGGACTCATGCCGCTTGGCCGCGACTGCGGCCGCCGGAACTTTCCGGGGAGCGTCAGCGGACTGGAAAGTGAGGACAAGCCAAGGCGGCGGATGCCGCCGCCCGGCGCTTGAGGGCTTTAGTCAGCCCGGATACGGGATGACGGATAAGATATGACCACCACATTGGAAGAACGGTTCGGGGACACGCTGGCCAAGCTGTCGGCCCGGCATGATGAGCTGCGCGACGCCCTGGCGACGGGCACGCTGGCGGCCGATGCCTACACCCGCATGAGCAAGGAATTCGCGGAGCTGACGCCGGTGGCGGAGTCCATCGCGGAACTGCGCCGCGCCCGGTCCGACCTGGCCGAGCTGGCCCGCATGGCGGAGGCGGAAGCCGATCCCGAGATGCGGGAGCTGGCGCAGGATGAGCTGATCCAGGCGGAGAAGGCGCTGCCCGGACTGGAGCGCCAGGTCATGCTGGCCCTGCTGCCCAAGGATGCGGCCGACGACAAGAACGCCATGCTGGAGGTGCGCGCCGGCACCGGCGGCGATGAGGCGGCCCTGTTCGCCGCTAACCTGTTCGACATGTACCGCCGCTACGCCGCCATCCAGGGCTGGCGCTTCGAGGTCATCGAGATCTCGGAGACCGGCCTGGGCGGCTACAAGGAAGCCATCGCCAGCATTTCCGGGCGGGGTGTGTTCCGCCGGCTGAAATTCGAATCGGGCGTGCACCGGGTGCAGCGCGTGCCGGCGACCGAGACTCAAGGCCGCATCCACACCTCCGCCGCCACCGTGGCCGTGTTGCCCGAGGCGGAGGAAGTGGACATCCAGATCGACGAGAAAGACCTGCGCATCGACGTGTTCCGCTCGTCGGGCCCCGGTGGGCAGTCGGTCAACACCACCGACAGCGCCGTGCGCATCACCCACCTGCCCACCGGCCTGGTGGTCAGCCAGCAGGATGAGAAGTCGCAACACAAGAACAAGGCCAAGGCCCTGCGCGTGCTGCGGTCCCGCCTGTATGACCTGCAGCGCAGCGCCCTGGACGCGGAACGCGCGGCCAACCGCAAGAGCCAGGTGGGCAGCGGCGACCGCTCCGAGCGCATCCGCACCTACAACTTCCCCCAAGGCCGGGTGACCGACCACCGCATCAACCTGACGCTCTACAAGATCGACAAGGTCATGGCGGGTGAGGCCCTGGACGAGGTGGTGGAGGCGCTGATCGCCCAGGACGAGGCGGAGCGCCTGGCCGAACTGCAGTGAGCGGGCCCCGTCTCCTCCGTGATGTATTGAAAGCGGCCGAGGAACGCCTGGCCGCCGCCGGCTGCGCCAGCCCCCGCCTGGACGTGCGCCTGCTGGCGGAGGACGCGCTGGGTTGGTCGCGCACCGCCCTGCTGCTGGACGGCGACCGGCCGGTGCCGGCCGATGCCCAGGCCGCCCTGGCCGCCCTGGTCGATCGCCGGGCGGCACGGGAACCGGTGTCGCGCATCCTGGGCAAGCGAGAGTTCTGGAGCCTGGAGTTCCGCCTGGCGCCGGACACGCTGGACCCCCGGCCCGATACCGAGACCCTGGTGGAAACCGCGTTGCGCCACCTGCCCGACGGCCAACGCCCCCGGCGTCTGCTGGATCTGGGCACGGGCAGCGGCTGCATCCTGCTGGCGCTGCTATCCGAGCTGCCGGGCGCCTGGGGCGTGGGCGTGGATATCGCCCCCGGTGCCGCCCGGGCCGCCGCTGCCAACGCGAAGGCCCTGGGATTCGCCAGCCGCAGCGCCTTCCTGGTGGGCAGCTGGACGGACGCCCTGGGCGGCGGAGCCCCCTTCGACGCCATCGTTTCCAACCCGCCCTATATCCCGGCCGCCGACATCGCCGGCCTGGAGCCGGAGGTGCGGACCTTCGATCCCATGCGCGCGCTGGATGGCGGTGCCGATGGACTGGACCCGTACCGTCACCTGGCCGTGGCGGCCCATGGCCTGCTGCTGCCCGGCGGCCTGCTGGCGGTGGAACATGGCGCCGGCCAGGGGGCCGACGTGGCGGCCCTGTTCGCCGCCGCAGGCCTTGAGGTGCTGGAGCGGGTGGACGATCTGGCCGGCCATGACCGGGTGGTCGCCGCCCGGCAGCGCAGCTGATTCCCCAAAAGACCAAGGCTCCTGACCACTTGCGCCAGCCGCGCAGGGCCGCATCGCCAAAAAAAATGTTGGATTAGCGGGATTCAGCGTTTAGGGTCATTTTGCGTGGTGAAGGCCGAAGGGGCGACGCGCCAGGTTCGAAACGGGGGACACCGTTATAGGGGCCGGGCTAGCGTTCATGGGCCAATGATGATCACCACGGCATGCCAGTTTGCCCAGCATGGTCGATCCGGTTTCCTTCCGGGTTACGGTGTGGATTCCGGGATCGGATGCGGTGGCGCGGATGATGATGTCCGCCCCCTTGGCACGGCATGCATCGAACTCCAACGGGGCTAGAGCAGCAGTCGGATGAGACAGGGACCGAACTCCAGGCGTTCGCGTGGACGCGGCGGTAACAACGGTGGCAATGCCGGCGGCAACGGCGGCGGCAATGGCGGTGGCAACAACGGTGGCGGCAATAACCGCCGCCAGAACGTGCCCCTGCGCCATCAGACCTTTGACAGCAACGGCCCGGATGTGCGCATCCGCGGCAACGCCTTCCAGGTGCATGAGAAGTACCTGGCCCTGGCCCGCGACGCCCAGTCGTCCGGCGACCGGGTGGCGGCGGAAAACTATCTGCAGCATGCGGAGCACTATTTCCGCATCATCACGCAGATCAACGAGTCCGAACAGCGCCAGCGCGGCGGCGAGCCCCGGGGCTACCAGCCCCAGCCGGGCTACGATGACGCCGAGGGCGGTGATACGGCCGACGACGGCGAGGGCGATGCCCAGGCCGAAGACGAGCGCGAGCCGCTGAGCGCTTGATCTTAAAAAAGCCCCGCCTGACAGCGGGGCTTTTTTGTTGCCTCAGACGCCGGCGGCGCATTCGCGCCTTGGCTTGTCCTCGTTTTGCAGTCCACTGCGTTCCCCGCAAAACTCCGGCGGACGCGGTCGCGTCCTAGTCGCTTCGCTCCGAAAAAGGAGGGGCCCTGGAAGGGACGGGACATAGGCCCTATGCGGCCACAGCGCGAGCCGCCCCTTGTCCGCGACAGGACCGGTCGTTATTCTGCGCCTCCGTGAAACAAAAAGACCCGTCGCACGGGTTTTCGTGTTTCGGAAATGTCGGTCCGCATCAGAGTGAAGATCCATGGGCAAGCCGCGCACCCTCTATGACAAGATCTGGGACAGCCACGTCGTCCACCGCCAGGAAGACGGCACCTGCGTGCTCTACATCGATCTCCACCTCGTGCATGAGGTGACCAGCCCGCAGGCCTTCGAAGGTCTGCGCATGGCCGGCCGCAAGGTGCGCCGCCCGTCCGCCACCCTGGCCGTTGCCGACCACAACGTTCCCACCAGCCATGACCGCCTGGCCGGCATCAAGAACGAGGAAAGCCGCATCCAGGTGGAGCAGCTGGCCACCAACACCAAGGAATTCGGCGTCGACTACTACGACATGTCCGACATCCGCCAGGGCATCGTCCACGTCGTGGGGCCGGAGCAGGGACTGACCCAACCGGGCATGACCATCGTCTGCGGCGACAGCCACACCGCCACCCACGGTGCGTTCGGCGCCCTGGCCTTCGGCATCGGCACGTCGGACGTGGAACACGTGCTGGCCACGCAGACCCTGCTGCTGAAGCCGTCGAAGAACATGCGCATCAGCGTGGATGGCGAACTGCCCGTGGGCGTGACCGCCAAGGACGTGGTGCTGGCCATCATCGGCAAGATCGGCACCGCCGGCGGCACCGGCCATGTCATCGAGTTCGCCGGCTCCGTCATCCGCGGCCTCAGCATGGAAGGCCGCATGACGGTCTGCAACATGGCCATCGAGGCGGGCGCCCGCGCCGGCCTGATCGCCCCGGACGAGACCACGTTCGAGTATCTGAAGGGCCGCCCGCAGGCGCCCAAGGCCGCGACCTGGGAACAGGCCGTCAACTGGTGGAAGAGCCTGCCCTCGGACGACGGCGCGGTGTACGACCGCGAGGTCGTGCTGAAGGCCGAGGACATCGCCCCCATGGTCACCTGGGGCACCAGCCCGCAGGACGTGCTGCCCATCACCGCCACCGTGCCCAACCCCGCCGACGAGGCGGATGAGCACCGCCGCGCCGCCATGGAACGCGCGCTGAAGTACATGGGGCTGGAGGCCGGCACCCCGCTGGACGCCATCCCCGTGGACAAGGTCTTCATCGGCAGCTGCACCAACAGCCGCATCGAGGACCTGCGCGCCGCCGCCAAGGTGGTGGAAGGCCGCCATGTGAAGGACGGCATCTACGCCATGGTGGTCCCGGGTTCCGGCCTGGTGAAGGAACAAGCCGAGTCCGAGGGCCTGGACAAGGTGTTCGTCGCCGCCGGCTTCGACTGGCGGGAGCCCGGCTGCTCCATGTGCCTGGCCATGAACGACGACAAGCTGAAGCCGGGTGAGCGCTGCGCCTCCACCTCCAACCGCAACTTCGAGGGCCGCCAGGGCCCCGGCGGCCGCACCCATCTGGTCAGCCCCGAGATGGCCGCCGCTGCCGCCCTGACCGGTAAGCTGACGGACGTGCGCACGCTGAACTGAGCGGACGCATTGGTATGATGTAGCGACGGCGCGGAGCCCCAGGGGTTCCGCGCCGTTTGCTTACGTAAAGGTTCCCTCAGCCGCCGGGCGCGGGCATCCGCCCGCTTGGCTTCCTCGCTTGCCAGTCCGCTATGCTCCCCGGAAAGCTCCGGCGGATGCGGTCGCATCCTGCAGCGGCATGGTCATGCCGCTGGCGTCATTCGGCTGCGATAACGGTAGCTGCGCCAGCCGATGCGCAGCTGGTCGGCCAGCAGGGCGAGGGCGGGGGAGACGTCCGGCTTGGCCGGCCGCCCCCGGCCCAGGCGGCGCAACTGGGCCTTCACCACCGCCAAGGTGCCCATGGCCGCCAGGGTCTTGCGTTCCCAGCGGATGGGCGGCAGCGCCGCCTCCACCCCCTGCCCGCGCTGCCAGGCGCGGGGCAGGCCCGGGGCCAGCGCCAGGGCGGTGGCCATGCCGGCCATGGCCACGCCGCTGTCCACCACCCGGGCCGCCACCTCCGCCCGGCGGATGCCGCCCGTCACCATGAGCGGCATCCGCGCCACCTGGGCGATGTCGGCGGCGAATTCCAGGAAATAGGCCTCGCGCGCCAGCGTCCGGCCGTCGCGGGTCTTTTCCGATGTCCCTGGTCCCTGCATGGCGGGTGCCTCGTAGGAACCGCCCGACAGTTCCACCAGGTCGACAGCCAGGTCGTTCAGCCAGGCGACCACCTGGCGCGCTTCCTCCGGCGCGAAGCCGCCACGCTGGAAATCAGCGGAGTTCAGCTTCACCGCCACGCAGAAGCCGGGGCTGACGGCGGCGCGCACCGCCCGCACGATGTCCAACAGCAGCCGTGCCCGATTCTCCAACGGCCCGCCCCAGCGGTCGTCACGCCGGTTGGTCAAGGGCGACAGGAACTGGCTCAGCAGATAGCCGTGGGCGGCATGGATCTGCACGCCGGTGAAGCCCGCCTGTTCCGCCAGTACGGCCGTCTGGGCGAAGCGGCGGGTGACGTCGGCGATGTCGGCCTCGGTCATGGCGCGGGGTACCGCGAACAGCTTGGAATAGGAACCGAGGTCCAGGGCCACGGCGGATGGCGCCACCGTTTCCTGGCCCAGGCTGGCGCGCATCTGCCGGCCGGGATGGTTGATCTGCATCCACCACTGCCCGCCGCCGGCCCGGCCGGCCTCCGCCCACTGTCGGAAGGGGCCCAGGTCGGCCCCCTGCTCCAGCACCACGCCGGCGGGGCCGGTCATGGCGCGGCGGTCGATCATGACGTTGCCGGTGATCAGCAGGCCGGCCCCACCCTCCGCCCAGGTGCGGTAGAGGCGGATGAGGGTGGGCGACGGACGATGGTCCGCGGTCGCCATGTTCTCCTCCATCGCCGCCTTGGCCAGGCGGTTGGGGATGATGGCGCGGTTGGGCAGGACCAGGGGCTGGAAAAGAGTGGGGACGGGCATGGCTGCGACGGTCATTCGGTTGACGGTCCCCCGACCCTAAGCTTAAAGTGAACTTTAAGGTCAATAGCCTGTTTCGAGGCCATCATGCGCATCGGTGAGCTGGCGCAACGCAGCGGCCTGTCCCCCTCCCGCCTGCGATTCTATGAGTCCGCCGGCCTGATCGGCCCGGCCGACCGGGGGGCCAACGGCTACCGCGCCTTCCCGGCGGAAACGCTGACGCGGCTGGAACTGATCACCGGCGCGCAGAGGGCCGGCTTTACACTGGACGAAATCCGCAGCCTGCTACCCGGCTGCGGCGGGCCGGCGAGCGATGGCGGCCACGCCCCCCAGATCGCCGCGGCCCTGCGCCGCAAGGTGGGGGAGATCGAGGCGCTGCAACAGCGGCTGGAAACCAGCAAGACCCGCCTGCTGGCCATCATCGACAGCCTGGAGAACGGCCCCCAGGACCTGGGCTGCGCCGCCAACACCCGCCGGGTCCTGGCCGGGATCAGGCGAACCGACATCGAGGAAACGGCGGCCAAGGAGGCAGCGGAATGAACGACAGCAAAGTGGACGGCGTCACCGGCGGCTGCCAATGCGGCGCCGTGCGCTATCACAGCACCATGGCGCCGGAGGGCGTGCACTTTTGCCATTGCCGCATGTGCCAGCGTGCCGTGGGCAACGTCTTCGCCGCGCTGGCGGGGGTGCGCAAGGATACGGTGACCTGGAGCGGGACGGGGCGTCCGACTTTCTACGCCTCCTCCTCGGTGGCGGAGCGGGGCTTCTGCGCCCAGTGCGGCACGCCGCTGACCTTCGCCTACCCCGACAGCGATTGGATGAGCGTCACCATCGGCAGCCTGGACGACCCTGAGGCGGTGGTGCCGGAGGTGCACTGCGGCGTGGAAAGCCGGCTGTCCTGGCTGCACGTCCAGGACGGCCTGCCGGAGGAATACACCGACCCCAAGAGCGACCGCCTGCGCGACATGGTCAGCCACCAGGTATATTTCTGATCGTGGAAGGAGTGTCGGCGCCCTACAGCCCATCCACCGGATTGGTCGCCGGGGCGAAGGGCTGGCCGGCATGGATGAGGTCCCGCCGGACCTCGTACTCGCGCAGCGCCCAGTCCACGCTGGGAAAGGCCAAATCGGTCCAGGGAATGTCGTCCCAGGCGAACAGCGCCACCTCCTGGCTTTCCGGGCCGGCGGCGATATCCGGGCTGGTCAGCTGCGCCAGGTAGATCAGCTGCACCTGGCTGATGCGGGGGATGTTGTAGACGGCCAGCAGGGGGCCGATGGCCAGTCGCGCCCCCGCCTCCTCCCATGCTTCGCGGGCGGCGCCGTCCTGGGAGGTTTCCCCCAGTTCCATATAGCCGGCGGGCAGGGTCCAGTAGCCGATTCGCGGCTGGATGGCGCGGCGGCATAGCAGGATGCGGTCCTGCCACAGGGCGACCGAGCCCACCACGATCTTGGGATTGTCATAGGCGATGTAACCGCAATCCGGGCAGACCAGCCGCTCCCTGTCCTCCCCAGGCGGTATCGTCACCACACGGGGGCCGAACGTCGGCAGGGGGTCGGACATCGGCGTTCTCCCTGGTTGATTTCCGTCACTATAGCCACCCCGACGCCCCTTGGCTTGCGGGCGCTTAAAGGTGGCGAACGTCCCTCAACCATCATGCTTGGGCACCCAGGGGATGCGGGCGAAGGTCACGCCCTCATCCTCCAGCTCCGCCGCTTCCTCGTCGGTGGTCTCGCCGTAGATGGCCTTGGCCTCGGCCTCGCCATAGTGGATCTTGCGCGCCTCCTCGGCGAAGCGGTCGCCCACATGGGTGGCGTTGGCCTCGACCTGGCGGCGCATCTCGCGCAGCAGGGACATCACCGCCGCCGGCCCCTGGGCCGCGGCCTCCGCCACCACCGCGGGCGTCACCTCTGGTGCCGGCTGCGGCGGGACCGGGACGGGCGCCGGTGGCTCCTCCACGCGCACACCCCGGCCCCTGGCGATGCGGGGCGCCATGGGGGCCTTGCCCACCTTATGGTCGCCGCAAACCGCGCAGGCGACCTCACCGGCCGCGACCTGCTGGTCGCAGGCGTCCGCGTTGCGGAACCAGACGTCGAAGGTGTGGCCTTGGCCACATTTCATTTCATAGAGGATCATGGGGGATGCGGCGGCGATCGATAACGGCCCGTCCAGTTCGGCCAGGAAAATGTCATATACAGTCTGGATGTGGGTGGGGAAAGCCACCCCGGCAATGAGCATGCCCCGCATGCCCCGCATCCGCACACCCAGTTTTGCGAACGCATAAGGCCACGCCATGATCCCCACGTCCCATCACGACCCCCGGGGCCAAGCCAGCGCCTGGGTGGCCCGTTTCGCGCCGCTGGTGGCCCGGAGTGGCGCCGTGCTGGATCTTGCCTGCGGCGGGGGACGCCATGCCCGGCTGTTCCACGGGGCAGGCCATCCGGTGACGGCGGTGGACATCGACACGCGCGGCGTGGCCGATTTGCATGGCCAGCCCGGCGTCACCATCCTGCAGGCGGACCTGGAGGGGGACGTGCCAGTGGATCTGGGCGGCCCCTATGCCGGTATTGTCGTCACCAACTATCTGCACCGGCCGCTGCTGCCCCGCCTTCCCGGTCTGCTCGCCCCTGGCGGGGTGCTTCTGTATGAGACTTTCGCCCAGGGCAACCAGCGCCACGGCCGCCCGTCCAGCCCGGCCTTCCTGCTGCGCGCGGGCGAACTGCTGGCCCTGGCCCACGACACCGACTTGCAGGTCGTGGCGTTCGAGCAGGGGGAGATCGCCCTGCCCCGCGCCGCCGTGGTGCAACGCCTGGCGGCCGTGCGGCCCCTGGCGGCGCCCGACCTGGATGGCGATCCGGAGCCGCGTCCGCTGCCGCTGGCTTGAAACAGGAACGGCCCCGACCGCTGGGGGCCGGGGCCGTCCTGGTAAGACGGGGGAGGAAGGTCGGGCGCGCTTACTTCTTGGGCGCGGCCGCTTCGGTGGTCTTGGCCACCTCGGCCTTGGCCTTCTTCACATGATGGTGGGCGACCGCCTTGGTCTCGGTCTTCGCGCCCTCAGCCTTGGCTTCGGTCTTGGCCTCGGTCTTCACCGCCGCGCCCTTGGCCTCCACCGCCGGCTTGGCGGCTTCCGTGGTCTTGGCGACGTCGGCCTTGGCGGCCGTGGCGGCGGCCTCGGGAGCCTTCTGCACCGGGGCGGCCGTGGTCGTGGCGGCCTGGGTCGTGCCGGCCTGGGCGGCGGGGACCGGGGCGGCGGGGGTATCCGCCGCGAACGCCCCGGCGGAGAACGCCACTGGCACCATCACGGCCGCGGCGGTAGCGAGGGCCAGCAGGGGACGGCGGTGGGCGAACATGCTCATGGTCGTGATCCTTAATTTGATCGGGCGTCCCACCATCGGGGCGCAGGGTCATAGTCCCAATGGAAGGGGGCCGCCGTTCGACCGGATTGTGGCGAAGGCGGGATATGATCGCGGCCTTTCCGCCGAACTTCTTGCCGGAAGGTTAAGACTTTCCTCCACCTTTCCCCGGCCTGGCGCGGCCGGGCAAGCGTCCTGTCCTGGAGGAAAACGGCCCCTTCGCCGGACGGCGGAGGTTCGCTTAAGCCTTCCGGCCGTTGCCCATTTTCCACGGAACCCACCAAAACCGCCGCCGTTAACCCAGCGCATCATCTCTTGAGGCGCCGGCATGACGACCGACAACGAACAAGCCAATCGTGAGCAGGTGGCGAAGCTGATCCGCCTGCTGGGTTCGGATTTCGAGGGCGAGGCGGTGACGGCGCTGGCCAAGCTGCGCCGCCTGCTGCCCAAGCGGGGCCTGGGCTTCAACGACGTGGGCCAGTGGATTCAGTCCCCGGCCAAGGTGGTCTATCGCACGGCCCCGCCCCCGGCGCAGCCCGATACCCGGTCGTTAGAAGACCGTATCCTGGCCTTGGAGCGCCAGCGGGAGGAAGCCTTGCGCGCCCTGCGCGTGGCCCAGGCCCGCGCCGACGAGGCGGAGGACCAGGCAGGCCAACTGGTCAGCGAGCTGGTGGCGGCCCGCCACCAGGCCGGCGCCGCCGCCAAACCGGCCCGCTCGCCCAAGATCAAGCCGCGCGGCCGCTGGCGCGGCTACGTCTTGGCGGCCCTGGTGGGTGTCGCCGCGACCGTGGCGGCGCGGGCCTATATACCATCCGCCGGCGCGACGGGCACGGACGCGGGCCAGGCCCTGCTGTCGCGTGCCGCCCTGCTGTTCACCCCAGCCAAGGCGCATGCCGCCGTGGCGGGGCGCAGCGCCTTCCTCTACCCGGCCCCCACCAACCAGCAGGCGGCCGTGGCCCTGCTGCCGCCCACCACGGAGCTGGAGGTGCTGGCGGAAGACGTGCCGGCCGGCGGTGTGCCCGGCGGCTGGGTCAAGGTGCGCGCCCGGACCGACCAGGGCACGACCGTGGGCTACGTCGAGCGGCGGCGGCTGGGTCAAGCCACCGAAGTCGCGGTTCGCCGCGTCCCGGGTTAAGGCCCTTCAGACAAGGCCGGTCACTGGCCCTTGGGCTTGTCCTCGGTCTTGGCATCCGCCTTCGGCGCCCTGGCCGGCGCGTCATCCTTCATCGGATCCTTGCCGTCCAACCGGGCCAGGTTGTCCTGGGCCGCGGCGCCGGCGGCACTGTCGCCCGCGACCTGCACGGCGTGGGTCCAGTCGGCCTTGGCACCCGGCTTGTCCCCCCGGTCGGCCTTGATGTTGCCGCTGAGCAGCAGGCCCTGGGCGTTATCCGGATCCAGCGACAGGGCCATGCGCAGATCGCGCCCGGCCTCCACGTCACGGCCCAGGCGGTGCTTGGTCTCCGCCCGCATGACCATGGCGTCGACACGGCCGCCATCCAGGCTGAGCGCCCGGTCCAGGTCGCGCAGCACGTCCCACCAGCGCTCCGCCCCCGCCCGTTCCGTGGCGCGGTCGATCAGCAGGTCGGGGTCCTCGGGCTGCAGGCCGATGGCCTTGGTGTAGTCGGTGTCAGCCTTGGCGTGTTCCTTGGCGTTGAACCAGGCCCAGCCGGCCTTGCCCCACAAGCCGGCCGTCACCTTGGGCGGCAGGCCCAGGACGGGGATCACCGCCTCCAGCGCCACCGCCGATTCCTTGTATTCCCCCCGGAACAGCTGGGCCATGGCCTGGCACAGGCGGGCGTCGTTGCCGCCGCCCTTCTTTTCCCACAGCTGGGCCTCGGCATAGGCGAAGTCGGGCAATTCCTTGGCCCGCTGCAGGCAAGTGTCGCGGTTCAGCGCCACGGGCACGGCGCCGGCGCCGGTGGCGATGCCGCACAGGATGGTGACGCCCAGAATTGTGGCGGGGCTCAGAACGCGGCTGGAAAGGTGGGGAAGCTTGAGGGTAATCATCATGGCGCCTAGAGTCCCGAATGGCGGATGGATCGCAAGTGCTTTCATCCCGAACCGCCCCCATGCTGGCGCGGCCTCGGGTCACAGGATAGCACGGGCGGGCCCCGCCCCGGCAGGCGCGGGTCCCTGCCATCCTGATGGTGCGGGGGTCGCGCATCTGCGCCCCGCTGGTTAAATGGAGCCTGGTTCGCATGCCGCAATCCCCCACCCCCGGCCGCTTGTTCTGCTTCGGCCTGGGCTTCAGCGCCACGGCTCTGGCCCACCGCCTGCTGGACGCCGGCTGGCAGGTGGCCGGCACCTGTCGCACGGCGGAGAAGGCAGCGGCCCTGCGCACCCAGGGCATCGAGGCCCACGTGTTCAGCCCCGACCAGCCGCTGGAGCGGGGGGCCCTGGCCGGCACCACCCATCTGCTGGACTCGGTGCCGCCCACGGCGGAGGGCGACAGGGTGCTGGCGGCCCTGACGCCCGATATCCTGGCCCTGCCCAACCTGCGCTGGGTGGGCTATCTCTCCACCACCGGCGTCTATGGCAACAAGGACGGCGGCTGGGTGGACGAGTCGGCGCCCGTTCAGCCGGCGACGGAGCGGGGCAAGGCCCGCGCGGTGGCGGAGGCGCAATGGATGGCTCTGCACGACGCCCACGGCCTGCCCGTCCATCGCTTCCGCCTGCCCGGCATCTACGGCCCCGGACGCAGCGCCCTGGACCAGATGCGGGCGGGAACCGCCCGGCGTGTGGACAAGAAGGGCCAGGTGTTCAGCCGCATCCACATCCACGACCTGGGCAGCGCCCTGGTGGCCAGCATGAACCGGCCCAACCCCGGCGCCATCTACAACGTCGCCGACGACCACCCCTGTCCCTCGCCCGACGTGGTGACCTACGCCGCCGAGCTGCTGGGGATGGAGCCGCCGCCGCTGGTGCCGTTCGAGCAGGCCGAGCTGTCGCCCATGGCCACCAGCTTCTATGGTGAGAACAAGCGCATCTCCAACGCCCGCCTCAAGGCGGAACTGGGGGTGACCTTGCGCTATCCCAGCTATCGCGACGGGCTGGCGGACCAGCTGGCGGCGGAGCGCCAGGTTTAGCGCCCGGCAGGGGCCGCCGGCGCGTAGGCCGAGAAGGTGACGTGGGCCGTCTGCGTCGCCTTCTGCGCCACGTCCAGCCCGCCGTCCTCAGCCGGGGCGGCATCGGCCATCTTGGCCATGGCCATCACCGGCGCGCGCCGCATGCCGCCGCTCATCACCGGGGCGTTGAAGTCCACGCGGCCGACGCGGAAGTCGCGGCCGGGGAAGGCGGCGTTCAGGCCCTTCATCTCCTCCGTCACGCGGCGGTACAGCGTCTCGCGCAGGCGGGTGCGCACGGCCTCCTGCTCCGCCAGGGTGGGGGTGAAGTCCACGCCTTCCACGCGGATCTGCAGGCCGGCGCGGCTGGCCTGGCGGGCACGGTCGGCCAGGCCGCCCAATTGCGCTTCCGGCAGGCGGGCCTCAAGCGCCGCCCGCCAATGGTCCAGGCCGGCGGCGTCCTGCTGCCGGTCGAAGGAGACGACGCGCCACTCACCCTTGTCCGACACGGCCTGCGCCGCCTTCAGCACGTCGGCGCGGGCGGAGCCGGCGTTGCCGCCGCCGGCATCCACCGTCAGCGACACGCGCGCCGTGTCGGTCTTCACCCAATCCTCCGCCGTCAGGGTCAGGGTCACCTGGTCCTGCACCGGTTGGGCCGCCATGATCTGCGCCGTGGCGGGGGCGGCGGCCAGGGGCAGGGCCACCAGACTGGCGGTCGCAATCAGGGAGGCGGCAATCAGGCTACGCATCGGGATCCACCCATCGTTCCTTGGCCGACGCGGAATGCGTCGGCGCTTCCCCTGCTTGTGGCAAAGGGTCGCGGCGGATTTATGGCGGGAACAAATGCTTCGAACGCTCCCCCCAGCGGCATCTCATGCCGCTGTAGGCCCCGACCGGGGCCGCCGGAGCTTTCCGGGGAGCGTAGCGGACAGGAAAGCGAGGACAAGGCAAGCGGGCGGATGCCCGCGCCAGCCGCCTGAGGGAACTCAGAAATCCAAATCCGCGTAATGCTTGGGCGGCGGGGCGCCCGGCAGGTGGTCGCCCAGCAGGGGGCGGAAGCTGGGACGGCACTTGATGCGCATGTACCAGTCCTTGGCCTCAGGATGCTGGTCCCAGGGCACGTCGCCCAGATAGTCGATGGTCGACAGGTGCGCCGCCGCTGCGATGTCGGCCAGCGAGAAGTCGTCCCCGGCCAGCCACTTCCGCCGGTCCGCCAGATAGGCGATGTAGTCCAGGTGATAGTGGATGTTGGCGAGGCCGGCGCGGATGGCCTGGGCATGCGGCGTGCCGGAACCGGAGAAGCGCTTGATCAGCTTCTCCCCCACCAAATTCTCCGTCACCTCCTGGTTGAACTTGACGTCAAACCAGGCGGCCAGGCGCCGCACCTCCGCCCGCAGCAGGACCTCGCGGCCCAGCAGCGTGGGGGCGTGGGGGTAGGCCTCTTCCAGGTAATTGCAGATGGCGGCGTGTTCCACCACCGTCGCCCCGTCATCCTCGACCAGCACCGGCAACTCGCCAGCCGGATTCAGCGCCAGGAACTCCTCACGGCGTTCCCAGGGCTTTTCGACCTCGAGTTCGACCTCGAGGCGCTTTTCCGCCAGCACGACGCGGACCTTGCGCGCGAAGGGGGACAAGGGATGGTGGACAAGTGTACGCATGTGGGCCGGCAATCTAACGTAAGCGCGTTGAATCCAATAGAGCCTAAAGGCCTTAAGCGGAGATCACCCTATGGCCAAGCCCGAGTCCCCCGCCCTGGGAATTAAGATAGAGCCCATCGGCCCCGATGACGAGGCCGCATGGCGTCCTTTATGGGATCAATACTGCGCTTTTTACCAGGCCGACGTGGATATCGCTGTGACATCTACGCTGTGGGCCCGGCTCATGGACCCGGATTTCGCCATCAAGGCGCTGGTGGCGCGGGGCGCGGAGGGCCGCATCCTGGGCTTCTGCCACTACGTCCTGCACCCCAACACCTGGGGGACCAGCCCGGTCTGTTATCTGGAGGATCTGTTCACCGACCCGGCGTCCCGCGGCCAGGGGGTGGGCCGGGCCCTGATCGACCAACTGGTGGCCCTGGGGCGGGCGCGCGGCTGGGGCCGCGTCTACTGGCACACGCAGGAGACCAACGCCACGGCCCGCCGCCTGTACGACAGCGTGGCCGGCGGCGCGGATGGCTTCGTGCGCTACGTGATACGGCTGTAGCATATGCGGCAATACGCCGCATATTCCCCCTCAACCCCTTTGGTTGTTTTTGTTGACATAAATGCCAACGATAAACATCAAATACTATTATCATAAAAGCGTCCGGCAATAATCTTGCCGAGCCAAAGATGGTTTTCATAAGATCGGGCGGGGTAATGTTCTTAGGAAATATTAAAGCGGCTATTGCCGTGGCCGTTCTGTTGTCCGTCTGCGCCTGCACATCAAGCAGCACGGTCGAGTCGAACAAATCTGCCGATTATAATGGAAGTATCAAGAAGCTATTCCTATTCACCAACCTCGGTAAGACGCTGTATAGCCAGTCAGTCGTGGAAAGCACACAGGAGACGGATCCGGCAGCCTTTGTTGCCCTTATGAGGAGCAGCCTCGAAAGTTGCGGCATTGCCATGGATTCCTTTGCCCGTCCCGCTGATGGCCCCGCGCACAACATCCTTCCGCAACATATCCCCTTGCAGGGCGCAGACGCGATTCTGGAGATCAGCTGGACACGGGAACGCACGGGCGGCCAAGGGCACATCACCGACTACCTAGCCTCGCTCCTGGACGTGCAGAGCAAAACCGTCGTGTGGAAGGCCACGATCGAACTGAAACAACATTTCAAGGCGCCGGAAGAACTGACCAATGCGCTGATCAACCGCATGAAGCGGGACGGCCTAATTGGCGCCAATTGCGTCCCCCCCAAATCCGACTGGTAATTCACCAGCGCTTTTTTCCTTGGAATTTCAATGCCTTCCAAAATCACTCTTTTCGCACGTCTTCAGCGGATTTGGCCCGCCATGGCGATGGCGGCCCTGGTTTCCGCCTGTGGCACGGCCCCGCCTGAGGCGACGTCAATCAAACGACCGAATTTTACCGGCCAGACCAGCCGGCTGTTCATCGTGGCGAATGTCGGCGATGACTTGCGCACTTCCAAGGACGAGGGCAGCGACGAGTTCGCGGCCTTGGTGACGAAGACCCTGTCTGCGTGCGGCACTGAGGTTGAGTTCCTCTTCCGGGATCCGCTGGATCTGCAGGACACGACCCGGCAGAAGATCGCGGCTTTCAAGCCCGATGCCATTCTGGATTTCCACTGGCTGAAAGCCCAGAGCGGTGGAAGCATGGCCTTTACCAGTTATGTCGCGGAGATGTTCGTCGTGGGCAGCAAGACCGGCGTATGGCAGGCCGACATCCATTTCTACGATGTCGGCAATCTTGGCCGGCGCATGGCCCACCTTCTGCTGGACCGCATGAAGGCTGACGGGGTGATCAGCCCCACCTGCGTCGTGCCATCGCCCAGGGACTAAGTCGTCCGGCACTCTGGCCAAGGGTCAAGCGGATAAATGAAAGGGCGGACCCATCGGGACCGCCCTTGCCATTTCAGCGCCTACGACCGTCGGTCAGACGGCGGTCCCCCGGCGCGGCTTGGCCACAGCCGCGCGCTCGTGGCTGCGGATGAAGTCGCGCACGCGCGGCATGATGTGCTCGCGCCAGCGGCGGCCGTTGAAGATGCCGTAGTGGCCGACACCGGCCTGCAGGTGGTGCTGTTTCATGCCGTCCTCCAGGCCACTGCACAGCGCGTGGGCCGCCACCGTCTGGCCGGGGGCGGAGATGTCGTCCAGTTCACCCTCGACGGTGAACAGCGCCGTCTTCTTGATGGCCGACGGGTCGACCCGCATACCGCGGTATTCCAGGGTGCCCTTGGGCAAGTCGTGATCCTGGAACACGATCTTGACCGTCTGCAGGTAGAACTCCGCCGTCAGGTCCATGACCGAGAGGTATTCATCGTAGAAGCGGCGGTGGGCCTCCGCACTCTCGCCATCGCCGCGCACCAGGTGTTTGAACAGGTCGACGTGGGCGCCGACGTGGCGGTCCAGGTTCATGGACATGAAGCCGGTCAGCTGGATGAAGCCCGGGTAGACGTGGCGCATGGCGCCCGGATAGTAGACCGGGACCGAGGTGGTCACCGTGCGTTCGAACCAGCCGATGTCACGGGTCTCGGCCAGCTGGGTCACCTGGGTGGGCGACACGCGGGTGTCGATGGGGCCGCCCATCAGGGTCATGCTGCGCGGCTGGCAGGTATCTTCCATCTGCGCCATGACGGCCGCGGCCACCAGAACCGGCACGGCCGGCTGGCAGACGGCGATGACATGGGTGTCCGGACCCAGGAAGCGGATGAAATCCATGACATATTCGACGTAATCGTCGAAGTCGAAGCGGCCGCGCGACAGGGGCACCAGCTTCGCATCCACCCAGTCGGTGATGTAGACGTCGTGGGAGGGCAGCAGCGCCTCCACCGTGCCGCGCAGCAGGGTGGCGTAGTGGCCCGACATCGGGGCCACCACCAGCACCTTGGGATCGCTGTGCGGCGTGGCGCGCTGGAAATGACGCAGGACGCAGAAGGGCTTGCGCAGCGCCGCCTCTTCCGTCACCGCGACCTCCCGGCCGTCGATGTGGGTGATGTTCAGGCCGAATTCCGGCTTGCCCCAACGGCGCGTCGTGCGCTCGATCAGCTCACCGGCGGCGGCCATGGCGCGGCCCATACCGGTGTAGGAGGCCGGGATGAAGGGATTGCGGAAGGTCGCCTGCGTCGCCTCCGCCACGAGGCGGAGCGGGGTCAGGGCGGCATGGTGCATGTCAAACAGCTGGTACAGCACGCGGATCATCCTCGTCATTGGACGTGGCGGCGCCGGACATCCCTTGCGGTGGGCTGGGCGGCGTCTCGGGGACACGAAGGCTTGCCGCGATGGCGGCCCCAGGCGCGCCGCTTACCCAACTGCCGGCCCCGGACCTATATCCGAGGGGGTAGGCGGCCATTCAACTACGCCTCGTCCCTTATCCTACGTAGGTAAGGATGAAAAGGCCCTTAATGAAGGGGGCGAACGATACCGGTCACATTCTCGCAATGGAAGACCGATTTCTTCAAGCCGTCTCGTGATCCTGGCCTCTCCTCAAAAAGAAGGACGGCGGTCCCGCGCCGGGCGGTCCCCCCTTAAACCGCCGGCGTTCCCGCGATGTTCCGGTCATGATGGCGAAGGCCACAGGAAGCAGTGGACAGCGACCCCGCAGCCCCCCTAGATATGGGCCTATCCTAGCTCCGCACCGCTATCCCTGGCCCCTGCCTGCGCCTTACGGCGGGCCATGCCCCAGAGCCGTCATGTCCCACGCCCGGCCCCTTTCCGCCAGCCTGTTCGATCAGGAGCCTGATTTTCCGGATACCGGTTATCCGGATGCCGGCTTTCATGACTCCGGGCATCCGGAGGCCGGTGATTTCGTGCCCGACCATTATGCCGACGCGCCGGAGCCCAGCATCATCCACAGCGACTGGCCGGAGGATGAGGCGCCGCAGGGCGCGCGGGACCCGGTGGCGACGGCACGGGACATCCTGAAGCGCGTCTACGGCTATTCCGCCTTCCGCGGCAACCAGGAAGACATCATCACCCACGTCATCCAGGGCGGCGACGCCCTGGTGCTGATGCCCACCGGCGGCGGCAAGTCGCTGTGCTTCCAGATCCCGGCGCTGGCCCGGCCGGGTGTCGCCATCGTCGTCAGCCCCCTGATCGCCCTGATGCGCGACCAGGTGGACACGCTGCGCCAGGCCGGCGTGCGCGCCGCCTACCTGAACTCCACCCTGGACTGGCGCGAGGCGCTGGACGTGGAGCGTGCGTGCGAGCGCGGCGATTTGGACCTGTTGTACGTGGCGCCGGAGCGGCTGGTCACCCCGCGCTTCCTGGAACTGCTGGATCGGTCGCGCATCAGCCTGTTCGCCCTGGACGAGGCGCACTGCGTCAGCCAGTGGGGCCACGACTTCCGGCCGGAATACCTGCAGCTGTCGGTGCTGCACGAGCGCTTCCCCACCGTGCCGCGCATCGCGCTGACCGCCACGGCGGACGCGCAGACCCAGGCGGACATCGTGGAGCGCCTGGCCCTGGGCGAGGCGCGGCAGTTCGTCTCCAGCTTCGACCGGCCCAACATCACCTATCGCGTGGCGCCCAAGGATAATGAGCGCCGGCAGTTGCTGGACTTCATTCGCCGCCACCACGCGGAGGACGCGGGCATCGTCTATTGCCTGTCGCGCGCCCGGGTGGAAGCGCTGGCCGACTGGCTGAAGGAACAGGGCCTGGACGCCCTACCCTACCACGCCGGTCTGGACGCGTCGGTGCGCCAGGCGAACCAAGACCGCTTCATCAAGGGCGAGGGCGTGGTGGTAGTGGCAACCATCGCCTTCGGCATGGGCATCGACAAGCCCAACGTCCGATTCGTCGTGCACATGGACGCGCCCAAGAGCCTGGAGGCCTATTATCAGGAAACCGGCCGCGCCGGCCGTGATGGCCTGCCCGCCAACGCCCTGATGCTGTACGGCCTGCAGGACGTGGTCATGCTGCGCCAGATGATGGACGCCTCGGACAGCAGCGCCCAGCACAAGCGGACGGAGCGGCGCAAGCTGGACGCCCTGCTGGGCTTCTGCGAGACCGCCCACTGCCGCCGCCAGGTGCTGCTGACCTATTTCGGGGAGGAGCATCCCGGCAACTGCGGCAACTGCGACACCTGCTTCGAACCGGTGGAAACCTGGGACGGCACGGTGGCGGCGCAAAAGGCGCTGTCGGCCGTCTACCGCACCGGCCAGAAGTTCGGCGTGGGCCACCTGATCGACGTGCTGCGCGGCGGCGCCACCGAGAAGGTGGTGCGCTTCGGCCATGACCAGCTGAAGACCTTCGGCTGTGGTGCTGAAATTTCCAAGGGCGACTGGCAGACGGTGTTCCGCCAGCTGGTGGCGCTGGGCCACCTGACGGCCGATCCGGAGGGCCACGGCGGCCTGATGCTGACCGACCAGGCGGCATCGGTGCTGAAGGGGCAGGAGACGGTGCGCCTGCGCCGCGACCGGGCCGTGCTGTCGGGCGACGCGCGCCGCGGCGGCGGCCGTGCCGGCAGCGGACGCGCGGGCCCCTCGCTGGCCCCGCCCGACGACAAGCTGTGGCACAAGCTGAAGGCCGTGCGCCTGGAACTGGCCAAGGCCCAGGGTGTGCCGCCCTACGTCATCTTCCACGACAGCACGCTGATGGAAATGGTGATCAGCCGCCCCCGCGACCTGACCGGCCTGGGCCTGCTGCCCGGCGTGGGCGTGCGCAAACTGGAGCGCTACGGCGCGACGTTTTTGGACGCCATCCTCTCCGAGGCTGGCTAGATTCCCTCAAGCGCCGGGCGCGGCCATCCGGCCGCTAGGCTTCCTCGCTGCGCCCTTCGGTGCTCGCTGCGGCGGCCGCGGTCGCGGCCTGGCCCAGTTCCCATGGAACTAGGCCTCATGCGCCCCAATCAGGCGGGCGCACCTGGCCAGACGCGCGCACCTGGAGCGTAGCGACAAGGACGCGACCGCGTCCGCCGGAGATTTCCGGGGAGCGTAGCGGACTGGAAATCGAGGACAGCCAAGGGGCGGATGCCCCGCCGGCGCCTGAGGCAAACTAAATAGACTCAAAACCTCACCGCGCTGTTGCCATCCGCGTTTCGGTCTGCTAATACCCCCCTCCATTCCAAGGGGCGCCCCAATAGCTCAGTGGTAGAGCAACCGCTTCGTAAGCGGTAGGCCGTTGGTTCAAATCCGACTTGGGGCACCATCCTTCCCATCATCCCCGCATCATCGGTCTGACGAACGTCCAACTGGGCGCGGAATTGCCATTCCCTGCGACGCACGGTCGCACGATTGCAATATGATGACGGTATGGTGGCGCCACCCTGGTTTCCACCCCTCGCTGGATGCACCGCCCATGTCCGAGCAGTTGCCCCGTCACATCGTCACCTCCTACGAAAACGAACTGCAGCGCCTGGACGCGCTGCTGGCGGAAATGGGCGGCCGGGCCGAGCAACAGCTGCAGCAGGCGACCCGCGCCGTGCTGGACCGCGACGACGCGCTGGCGCGCGAGACCGTGGCGCAGGACCAAGTGCTGGATGCGCTGGAGCATGAGGTCGAAAGCCTGATCATCCGCCTGTTAGCCCTGCGGCATCCCATGGCCATCGACCTGCGGCACACCCTGGCCGCCCTGAAGGCCGCCAACGCGCTAGAACGCGTCGGCGACTATGCCAAGAACATGGCCAAGCGCGCCCTGGTGCTGAACAGCGTCCCCACCATCAGCGCCACCGCCTCGGTCGGCCGCCTGTCGGATCTGGCGCGCAAGCAGTTGGCCGGCGCCATCGAGGCCTTCACCCGCCGCGACACCGCGTTGGCCGCCGAAGTCTGGCGCCGTGACGCGGAGTTGGACGACATGCACGCCGGCGTGACGCAGGAGATTTTCGCCTTCGTCGCCAAGGACGCCAGCCTGATCGAGGCCTGCACCAGCCTGCAGTTCATCGCCAAGAACCTGGAGCGCGTAGGGGATCTGGCCACCAACATCGCCGAGATGGTTCAGTTCGACGCCACCGGCACCCTGGTGGACCCCGGCCGTCCGCGCGGCGGCGAAGCGCACTGATCAACTGACCGATTGTACCGGACGGGGCTCGGCGGCTCCGGTACCCGGTTGATGCCCTCCCCGGGCCGCCGCTCGCTTTTCCGAGTCTGGCGGCCCGGCGTTTTTGCGCAGCCGTCCTGCGCGGGCTGGCGCCAGCTGGCATGTGCCCTTCGTCCGCCAACGCCCCACGGCAGCCCGGGGCGTGGTCGGCCAGCCGCAACGAGACTACCCCCATAGCCTAGTTTCAGGTTCCCGGGAGGCGTGTGCCCCCGCATCTTGCCCGCATCTTCTTTTTCTTTTCCTGAGAGGCGTTTAGCCTAATTTCGCGACGCTGAAGCCTGTCAAGGTTGCCAAATCAACCCCAACCACAGGTTCGGATTATATGAATTAATCCGTTCATCATTTGGGTAATGAGCTACGATCTTAGGAAAGGATTTGAAAACGCGGCGTCGCGTAAAAGAATACATATCCTTTTGCTACCGGTTCATTGCTTGACATCTTTTACGCCATGAGCTTTAGGTAATGTGTCCTGTATCACAGAGCAGGACCCAACTGCCAAAACTCTCGGCCCGCCACTTCTTGAAGTGTGCGGGCCGTATTTTATCCAAAATACACTTCACCACCCCCGGTCGTTTCTGAACGGCACCGCAACCACGCCAGGTAAAGCGCGCGGTGACTTGGGCCGTTGCGCTCCCGGTCCGGCGACGGACGGCATGCGATCCGGCGCGCGCTTATGCCGCAGCCGTGTTATGAAGGGTCGATCCATGACCGGAACGGCTGCCTTCCCCCATGCTGCTCGCTGAACTGACCGCCCTGATCCAGGTGTTGCTGATCGACCTCGTCCTGGCGGGGGACAACGCCCTGGTGGTGGGCATGGCGGCCAGCGGCGTGCCGGTGGAGAAGCGCCGCAAGGTCATCTTCTGGGGCATCGGCGTGGCCGTGCTGATGCGCATCGGCTTCGCCCTGCTGGCCACCCGCCTGCTGGACATCATCGGGCTGACCCTGGCCGGCGGCATCCTGCTGCTGTGGGTGTGCTGGAAACTGTGGCGCGAGCTGCGCCAGCACGGCAAGGAGCAGGCGGAGGGGCATGAGGCCCATATGCCGTCCCTGGCAGGCAAAAGCGTGGGCACGGCCATCCGCCAGATCGCCCTGGCCGACGTCTCCATGTCGCTGGACAACGTGCTGGCCGTGGCAGGCGCCGCCGAGGACCACACCTGGGTCATGGTGCTGGGCCTGGTGCTGTCCGTTGCCCTGATGGGTGCGGCCGCCACCCTGATCGCCCGCCTGCTGTCCCGCTATTTCTGGATCTCCTACATCGGCCTGGCCATCATCGCCTATGTCGCGTGCCATATGATCTGGGACGGCGGCACGGAGGTGGCCCCCTTCGCCCAGCCCCTGATTGACCTGATCCGCCGCATTTGATGCCCGGCAGCAGGGGCCGCCCGGCGGCGGTAGCGGGCTTCCAGGTTGTTCCGTCAACATGGCCGGGGAATCTCGGCAGGGGAGGCATGCGATGTCGCCCCCGCCGCAACCGTCCGGGCATTTGATCGCAGGCGCAAAAAGCGGTAAACCTCGCGCGCGCGCCTTTCCGCGCAAACCTTCGATTACGCACGTCCCCAGCCCGGTATTCTTATTTCATAAGGGTTTCATAAGGGGGCGTCGCGAAGGGTGTCGGAATGGCCGTCCGCATCGTTGGCCATGACACCCGCTGAAGGGTGCCGGCGGCGCGGTACCATCCCCTTCCCCTAGGAGGCCACTCCTGTGTCCACGATCACCGGTCACGACACGCTGAAAACCCGCCGCAGCCTGAGCGTCGGCAGCAAGAGCTATGACTACTTCAGCCTCAAGGCGGCTGAGGAAGCCGGCCTGGGCGACCTGTCCCGCCTGCCCTACAGCCTGAAGGTGCTGCTGGAGAACCTGCTGCGCTTCGAGGACGGCCGCACCGTCAGCGTCGACGACGTGAAGGCCGCCGCCCAGTGGCTGGTCGACCGCCACAGCGACCGTGAGATCGCCTACCGCCCCGCCCGCGTGCTGATGCAGGACTTCACCGGCGTTCCCGCCGTGTGCGACCTGGCCGCGATGCGCGAGGCCATGGTTGGCCTGGGTGGCAAGCCGGAGCGCATCAACCCGCTGACCGCCGTCGACCTGGTCATCGACCACTCGGTGATGGTGGACTATTTCGGTGGCCCCGACGCCTTCCAGAAGAACGTCGATGTCGAATTCCAGCGCAACGGCGAACGCTACGCCTTCCTGCGCTGGGGCCAGAAGGCCTTCAACAACTTCCGCGTCGTGCCGCCCGGCACCGGCATCTGCCACCAGGTGAACGTTGAGTACCTGGCCCAGACCGTGTGGACCGACGGCGACCAGACCGGCGCCACCGTCGCCTACCCCGACACCCTGGTCGGCACCGACAGCCACACCACCATGGTGAACGGCCTGGGCGTGCTGGGCTGGGGCGTGGGCGGCATCGAGGCCGAGGCGGCCATGCTGGGCCAGCCCATCTCCATGCTGATCCCGGAGGTCATCGGCTTCCGCCTGACGGGCAAGCTGAAGGAAGGCGCCACGGCGACCGACCTGGTGCTGACCGTCACCCAGATGCTGCGCAAGAAGGGCGTGGTGGGCAAGTTCGTGGAGTTCTTCGGCCCCGGCCTGGACGCCCTGACCCTGGCCGACCGCGCGACGATCGCCAACATGGCCCCGGAATACGGCGCCACCTGCGGCATCTTCCCGATCGACGCCGAGACCATCCGCTTCCTGAACTTCACCGGCCGTGACGCCGACCGCGTCGCCCTGGTGGAGGCCTACGCCAAGGCCCAGGGCATGTGGCGCGACGCCAACAGCCCCGAGCCGGTGTTCACCGACACCCTGGAACTGGACCTGAACAGCGTCGAGTCCTCGCTGGCCGGCCCGAAGCGCCCACAGGACCGCGTGCTGCTGTCCAACGCCAAGACCGAGTTCGAGGGCGTGTTCGCCAAGGACTATGCCGGCAAGCCCGCCAGCAATCCGGCCAAGGTCGCCGGTGAGGACTTCACGGTCGACCACGGTGACGTGGTGATCGCGGCCATCACCAGCTGCACCAACACCTCCAACCCCAACGTGCTGGTCGCCGCCGGCCTGCTGGCCAAAAAGGCGGTCGAGGCCGGCCTGGCCACGAAGCCGTGGGTGAAGACCTCGCTGGCCCCCGGCAGCCAGGTCGTGACCGATTACCTGAACGCCGCCGGCCTGACCCCATTCCTGGACAAGCTGGGCTTCAACCTGGTCGGCTACGGCTGCACCACCTGCATCGGCAACTCCGGCCCGCTGCCCGACGCCATCGGCGCCGCGGTGGACGCCAACGATCTGCTGGCTTGCTCCGTCCTGTCGGGCAACCGCAACTTCGAAGGCCGGGTGAACCCGCAGGTGAAGGCCAACTACCTGGCCTCCCCGCCGCTGGTCGTGGCCTACGCTTTGGCCGGCACCCTGCGCAAGGACCTGACCACCGAGCCGCTGGGCAAGGGCAAGGACGGCAAGGACGTCTTCCTGAAGGACATCTGGCCGAGCAGCGCCGAAATCGAGGACGCCATCTCCAAGTCCCTGACGCCGGAGATGTATCGCTCGCGCTACGCCAACGTGTTCCTGGGCCCGCAGCAGTGGCAGTCCATCGAGACCGCCACCGGCCTGACCTACAAGTGGGAAGACGACAGCACCTATGTGAAGCTGCCGCCGATCTTCGAGGGCATGACCACCACCCCCGGTGCGGTGCATGACGTGAAGAAGGCCCGTCCGCTGGCCATCCTGGGCGACAGCATCACCACCGACCACATCTCCCCCGCCGGTTCGATCAAGAAGACCAGCCCCGCTGGCACCTACCTGATCGGCCACGGCGTGGAGCCGGTGGACTTCAACGGCTACGGCGCCCGCCGCGGCAACCACGAAGTCATGATGCGCGGCACCTTCGCCAACATCCGCATCAAGAACGAAATGGTGCCCGGCGTCGAAGGCGGCGTGACCAAGTACATCCCCACCGGCGACGTCATGTCGATCTACGACGCCGCCATGAAGTACCAGGCCGACGGCACGCCGTTGGTGGTCTTCGCCGGCCAGGAATACGGCACCGGCTCGTCCCGCGATTGGGCGGCCAAGGGCACCCGCCTGCTGGGCGTCCGCGCCGTGGTGGCCGAGAGCTTTGAGCGCATCCACCGGTCCAACCTGGTGGGCATGGGCGTTCTGCCCCTGCAGTTCAAGGACGGTGCCAGCCGCAAGACCCTGGGCCTGGACGGCACCGAGGTCATCGACATCACCGGCGTCGAGGCCGGCCTGAAGCCCCGCATGGACCTGACCCTGACCATCACCCGCGCGGATGGCAAGGTCGACACCGTGCCGGTGCTGTGCCGCATCGACACCCTGGACGAGGTCGATTACTTCAAGCACGGCGGCATCCTGCAGTACGTGCTGCGCAACATGCTGAACCAGCCGCAGGCCGCCGAGTAAGGCCCGCTGCGTAAGGCGTGATATCGGCCCCGGCGGTTCTTCGGAACGCCGGGGCCAAAAGGAAAAGGGGCGCCACCCGGCTGGGTAGCGCCCCTTTTTCTACGGCTGCGATCAGTGCGGCCGGCCTTTGAAAAACCTGTCCGCCGCGGCTTCCTCCGGCGTCTTGCCAGGTAGGGGAAACAAAGGCAGGAACCGGCTGATTGCCATCCCCAAAGCGGCGATACCAAGGACAAGCCAATAGATGAGGCGCATCGCGGGCCAGTCGCCGAACAGCGATTTCCATGCGATAGCAGCTCCCACCAGCAGGAGCGCCTCGATGCCTAGGAACGCAGCGATAGCTGCATAGGCCCGCCGCTTCTTATGTCGTCGACGTTGGTGAGCGAAAGACAGCCAGCCATCTTCGCCCATCCCGTCCCTCAATCAAACTGCAGGTCGCTGACGGCCCCCCCCACTTCGGATACGGGCAGCAGGCCGGCCGCCGTCAGGTCGCCCGCCGCCACCAGCAGGGTGCGACCGGCCGCGCCGGGGATGCCGGCGGCCTGGGCCAGGGTGGCCAGGGCGTCGCGCGTCGGCGCCTGGCTGATGACGCCGTTGCCGTAGATGAGGATGGAGACGGCCAGGGTGCCGGGCCGGCTTTTTTCCACCAGCGCGGCCGCGTTCATCAAACCGCGCAGGGTGGAGACGCGGGGGAAGCCGCTGTCGCTGAGGGTGTCGCCCTCGTCCCCCAACACCCAGTGGCGGCCCACCAGATCCTCAACCCCCACCAGGATGGCCAGCGGCATGCCCCGGTGCCGGCCCGTGGCTACCGCCACCAGGCCACCGTCCTGCGGCGTCCGCGGCAGTTGCACGGTGCCCCCCAGGATGTGCTTTACGCTATCCAGGACCGAGGCCACAGCCTGGGCCAGCGCCTCCGCCCCTGTGGGCCGCATCAGGCTGGGCCAGGCGCCGAACACCAGGGAGGCGAGGCCGGCGGTACCGCTGTCGGCCCGGTCCGCCGGGGCGGACGTGGGCGCACGGCGCAGCTTTTCCTCCACGGCGTCGAGTCGACCGGCCAAGGCCTGGACGGTGCCGGCGTCGCCGGCCGCCCTGGCGGTGTCCGAGGCCTTGGCCTCGCCAACGGTGGGCGGCGGCAGGGCGGGGAGGCCACCCCTCACCTGGTCGCGCAGGTCGCGCACGTCCAACTGGGTGGTGCGCACGGCGTTGACCACGCGCAGCAGCGATTCATGCAGGTGGTCGACCAGGCCGCTGAGCTGTTCCGGCAGAGGGCCGGGGGGGAGGTCGGGCAGGCGCACGCCGTTCACTGCTTTGGCGTGGCTGAGCCAATTTTCTAGGACGCCCACGCGCTGGGTCACATCATCCAGGGTGTGCTTCAGCTCGCCCATGCCCCGGGATAGGCGCTCCGCCTCTTCCGCCGGACGGCCGGCATGATGGCTGACCACCCCCGTCAGGTGCGCCACACGTTCACGCAGTTCCTGGATGGACTGCCCCAGGGCGTTGATGCACATCGTTTCCGGCAGCGAAACGACGGCGGAATGCATGGCCGTCAGATCGTTACGCAAATCGCGCAACCGGCTGCCGACGTGCAGCGCCAAGTCACGGACGATGGATTCCGCATAGTCGAAGGGGTCGACGCCCTCTTCGACCTCACCTTCCCGTGCGCCCCCTTCCTGCACAGCCGGCGTCACGACCTCGGCGTCCACGATGGGCGCATCGCCGGCCGGCGCATCAGCGGCGGGCGCACCGGGGGCCGGGCTATGGGTACCCGGACCGGCGTCGCCATCGGGGCCTGGGGCGTCACGGTGCTCGTCGGTCATGGCATCGCTCACGAGGGTCGGGGAAAAGGGATTGGCGTCTAGAGATCGCCGGCAATGGCTTCTAGCAGACGGGCACGGCGCTTGTCCGCCTGTTCGCGTGGTAGACGCGGCACGGCCGCGGCCGGGCGCCGCGACACCGGGGGCTGGGGCGGCGGCACCGGTGCATCGGAGGAGGCCTGGGGCGGAGTCTGCACCACCACCGGCGTCACCAGCGACGGCGCCTCGACCGTCTCCGCCACGGGGGACGGGGGCGGGGGCGCGGGCGGGACGGGTACCACCGGCGCCGGCTGGGCCGGCTTCGACGTGAACGAATGCAGCGTCACCCGGGCCGCTGTGGCCGGGGCGGATGCCATGCGGATCGCCCCTGGCACGGTGACAACAGGGGCTGCGACCCCGGGCGGCACCGGCTGGCTGGGCGTGGACAGGGGCCGGGCCGGCAGCGGCCCGGCGACGGCCGATGGGCGCACGGGCGTGGGCGGCGCGGCGCGGAGCGACATGGCACCCGGCACGCGGGGGGTGGGCGTGGGCACGGTCCGCATCTCGGCCTGGCCGGCCGAAGCGTCGCGACCCTTGGATGCCAGGCTGGTGAACAGCGGCCCGGCGCGTGAAGGCTGCGGCCCGGGCGCGTGTTGGGCCGCGACCGCAGCGGCCGGGGCCGGCTTGACGGGGACCGACAGGGGGGCGGTGCCCACGGTGGCACTGGGCGGCGCCGGCGGGGCGATGGGCGCCGGCGCTGGAGACATCTCCGCCTCCGTCCGGACGGCGGGGGCCGGTGCGGGCGCCGGGGAGACGGCCGGGGTTTCATTCGGCCCCCTGACGCCATCGCTGACATCGGTCAGCAGGCGGCGCAGCACGGTGGCGGCGGCGGAGCGCGGTTCCCCCACCCGGTCGAGCGCCTTGGCGGTGAGGGCTGGATCGATGCTGATCTGCAGGAAGCCGAATTGCTCGGTCGACAGCGACTGGAGCTTGCGGGTCAGGCCTTCGGCCTGCTCCTCGCCCGCGACATAGCGGCGGATGGTCTCAATGGCGGAGGTGACGACAGCGGCGTCACGCACGGCGCGGGAAGAGAAGACGGGGCTGCGGCCCCCATCGGATCGGCCCCCATCGGGTCGAGCAATGTCCATGCGCGCAGGCTCCGCCCCGGCGCCCGCTTGGCCGGGCGCCCCGGATCCATGCGATGCGTCCCGCCCGGACGTTTCCCCCTGGGGCCCGTTGCCGTCAGGCCCGTTGGTGGGAAGGAGAGCATCCGGCGAGGCGGACGCATCATCCCCCTTGCCGGCGATCCAGCCCATCACCTTCCGAAACATGCCACCCTGCCCCCTGCAAGAGACCGGATTATGACCCCGCGGGTCCCGGCACGGCAAACGGTTTGCACCGGCCGTAAGTTCTCAACGGACTAATGGTTACCACGGCCTGTCAGGCCGATTCAATTTTCCGTCCCCTGCGAATTCTTCGGGCTCTTGAGCCCTGTAATGCAAGAAAAAAGGCGTCTTCTGCCGAGCTTCATCCCATTTCTCCGCACCGGCGTGACAAGTGGGGGACAGCAATCGTGGATTGATCCATCCAATACCCGGGTTCCACTTATGCCCCGGGGCGCGGGCAGAATGGTACCGGACCGAATTGTAAAATTTTAGGAATTTTGTCTGTCCGATAATTGCGCGGCCCATTCGCAAATATGATTGGCCGATTCTCACCGCCGTCGTACAGTCCGCGCGGGGACAGGGTCCTGGTCGGCACCGGATCAGGAGCAAGTCGATACCCGCCCCCAGTTGGCAGTGGAATCGCCGGCGCCAAAGCCGGCGGATCGATCCGGATCGGACTACGGGGTAACCGGACGTGCGGCGCTTGAAACGGGGATTGCGGCGATGGGACCGCCCGCTGGTGGGGCGTCCGCCCTCTGGCGGCCACCGTGCCGACCCCTTGGAAGCCCTGGGCCGCCGCGCCGAATCCGTGCCGCGTGGGCAGCTGATCGAGCTGGGCCAGCTGATCCTGATGGCCCTGAATCATCGCGAGGACGCGTGGCTGGTGCCGGTGCTGACGGTGGTGGTGGCTGGCGGTGCCGCCACCTGGGCGCCCTGGCCCGCCGTCGCCGCCTGGGCCCTGCTGTCGGTCGCGACGGTAGGCGTGTCACAGCTGACCCTTCATCGTTTCCTGGCCCAGGCCGACCACGTGACCGATTCCCGCCCCTGGCTGCGGCTGCTGGCCACCGCCCGCCTGCTGCCCTCGGTGGTGTGGAGCTTGCTGCCCCTATTCGCCTGGCCGGGCGACCACATGGCCGGCCGCTTTTTCCTGATCCTGGTGCTGGGGGCGGCCATGGCCCTGCGCACCAGCGGCACCGCCCCGCATCCCCTGGTGCTGCGGCTGCAACTGGTGCCGCCCGCGCTGGCGCTGCTGGTCCTGACGGGCACCGCCCTGGCAGGCCCCCGCGCTGGCACCCAGGCGGACGCGCCGGGCCTGGCCCTGGTCCTGAGCAGCCTGCTCTATCCCGTGTTCCTCTACCGCATGGGGCGGCAGACCTGCCTGCGTATGCGGCACATGCTGGAACTGCAGCTGGACCTGACGGCGGCCAAGCGGGCCGCCGACCAGGCCAACGGCGCCAAGTCCGGCTTCCTGGCGACGCTGAGCCATGAAATCCGCACCCCGATGACCGGTATCCTGGGCCTGACCCAGCTGCTGCTGGAAACGGGCCTGTCGATGCGCCAGCGCGACTATGTCCGCACCGTGCATGAATCCGGCGAATCCCTGCTGGCCATCCTGAACGACGTGCTGGACCTGTCGAAGGTCGAGGCCGGCAAGCTGGAGATCGAGCGGACGGCCTTCGACACCGGTCCGCTGCTGGACGGCGTGCGCAACCTGATGGCCGGCCGCGCCGCGGAAAAGGGGCTGGACCTGCAAATCCGCAAGGGCCCCGGCTTCCCCGAACGCCTGATGGGCGACCCCTTGCGCCTGCGTCAGGTGCTGCTGAACCTGGTGGGCAACGCCATCAAGTTCACGGAGCGCGGTTGGGTGCGCATCAGCGCGTCGGCCGACCGCCTGGCCGACGGCCGGCTTCAGTTCGGCATCATCGTGTCCGACACCGGCGTCGGCGTGCCGGAGGCGGCGCAGGGCCGACTGTTCGAGACCTTCGGCCAGGCCAGCGCCGAGGTCACCCGCCGCTACGGCGGCAGCGGCCTGGGCCTGGCCATCGCCAAACAGCTGGTTCAAGCCATGGGCGGGGAGATCGGCTTCCACAGCCGGCCGGGGGATGGCAGCCATTTCTGGTTCACCATCCCCACGGCGGAACCGGAAGCGGGCACCGCCACCGGCGCGATGGCCCCCCAGGCCAACGCCATCGCCCTGCCGCCGCTGGCGGTGCTGGTGGTGGAGGATGTGACCGCCAACCAGGTGGTGCTGGACGCCCTGCTGCGGGCGCGGGGACACAAGGTCACCGTGGCCGCCGACGGCGCCGCCGCCGTCCGGCTGGTGGCCCGCGGCCGCTTCGACTTGGTGCTGATGGACATGCAGCTGCCCGGCATCGACGGGCTGGAGGCCGCGCGCCGCATCCGCGCCCTGCCCGACGCCACGCGCGCCCAGGTGCCGGTGGTGGCCACCACCGCCAACACCGACGCCGCCGACGGCGGCCGCTGCCTGGCGGCGGGCATGGACGGCTTCGTCACCAAGCCCCTGCGGCCGGAGGCGCTGGTCGAAGCCATGCACCAGGCGTGGGTGGCGCGTGGCGCGCGGGTCTGGCCGGAGGAGCCGGCGACGGAAGGCGCGGCCCAGCTGGACATGCGCCAGATGGACACCGTCGCCCAGGCCATCGGGCCTCATGACATGCCGGAATTCATCGCCATCACCGCCCGCACCCTGGTGGAGACGGCGGAACGCTTCCTGGAAAAGGTGTCGGGTGGCGACCTGCCAGGCGCGGGCCAGGCCGCCCACACCCTTTATGGCGTGGCCGCCAACGTGGGCCTGACGGGGCTGTCGGCCGACGCCCGCCGGGCGCAGCAGGCCCTGCGCGACGACCACCCCGAAATCCAGCGCGCCCTGGCCATCCGCCTGCGGGACAACGCGGAAGAGGCGGCGGAGATGCTGGACCGCTGGCTAGTCGAATGGCTGGGCGGCCAGCCGACCGCCACGCACAGCGCCGTCGCCTGACGAAAGCGGCCTTTGACCGCCGCGATCAAAGGCCGCGCCTGTCAGTGTGGGGTCACCGGGGTCGCGGTGGGCGCCCGCGGCGTCAGGGGAATGCCGCCGTCGTTGTGCGGCGTGGCCGCCGGATTCGCCGCCGGACTGCCGGCTGGGCCCGGCCCGTCCGACCCCTCATCGGGCGGCGGGGGCGGGCCGTCGGGGAAGGGTGGATGATCGAAGCGGCCGTCCGGCCATCCCGGCCCGCCCGGCCCCCGTCCATCGGGACCGTGTCCGTCAGGCCCACGCCCATCCGGCCCGCGCCCGTCCGGACGGGGGCCATGCATACCGCCCAGGATGAAGGGGGCCTTCATCTCCGACAGCTTCTTGCGGCCTTCGGGCGACATCCGGGACAGGGCATCGACCAGGGCCGACTGACGCGACGCCTCGAAGGCACGGCGGCTGTCCGCCACCTTGCGCAAGGCCGCGGCGAAGGCCTGGGTGTCGAAGGGCTCAGCCGCCAGCAAGGGCTGGATTTCGGCCCAGCTTTCCCGGGCCTGCTTCTCCAATGCCTGGAAGTCGGCGCGGTCGGGCGCCATGGCCTTCTGCAGCAGCTCGGCGTCCGCCGGCGGCAGGATGTCGGACAGCGGACGCGGCCGGTAGTTCAGGCCCGGCGCCGGCCCACGCTCCGGCCCCACCTCGTGGTGCCGTAGAAGATGGGGGACGAAGGTGCCGGCCAGGAACAGGTTCACACCGACCGACGCGATGAGCAGGGGCCCACGCCACCGGCTGGAAAACACACTCATTGGGCGTGGGTCTCCACGGTGTAGGAGGTGAACAGCAGGCTGGGCATGTCCGTGACGTCGGCCTGCGCCGTCTCCACCGTGGCGCCGGCCTGGGCCGTCGTGGTCTCCGTGGCGGGCAGCGTGGCGGACGGCATGGTCATGACGCCCACCAGGATACCCGCCGCCGTGGCGCCCGCCAACCACCCGGCCTGCGGCGCCCGCACGCTGAGCCACGACAAGGCCGTACGCACCAGGTCGAAAGGTGAGGGCAGGAAGGTGTCCAGCTTGCGCGGCGCGGCCTTGGCCGCCGCCGGCGCGGTCACCGCGTCCAGCCGCGCCAGGGCGCCGGCCACCACGCTGTCCACCCGGGCGCCGGAAATCTCCGGCTCCGCCACCATGGACAACAGGGCGTCCAGCCGCGCCTCGTTCACCACCAGCTCATGCGCGGCACCGTCCATGGCCAGCGCGCGCACCGCCGCGGCCCGGCGATCCGCCGGCCAGCGGGCAGGGTTGCCGCCGTACACGGCCGTCAATGCCGCGATATCTTCCACGTCGACCGTGGACCATTCCCTGTCAGCCATGACCAACCCCCTAGACCTCACCCGTATCCTGAACCACACCGGACAGGCGCGCCCGCAACGCGCGCCGGGCCCGGGCCAACAGCGACTCAACCGCCGAAACAGAGAGGGACAGGATTTGCGCGGCGTCGGCGGCGCTGCGCTCCTCGTAATAGCAGAGCGTGACGGCCAACCGCTGCCGTTCCGGCAGCTCCGCCAAGGCCTGCGACACCAATTTGGCCGTCTGTTGCCGCGCCATCACATTCACCGCGGATGGCGTCGGGTCGGGCGGCTCCGGTATTCCGTCCAAGCCGGCGAAGGCGGGACGCCGGCGCCGGTCCACACACAAGTTCACCACCACCCGATGCAACCAGGTGGAGAAGCGGGCGCGACCGTCGGGGATCCAGTTCTTGGCCCCCGTCCACACCCGCAGCATCGCCTCCTGCACCACCTCGTCGGCATCGGCCGCGTTGCCCAGGACGCGCTGGGCCAGTTTCATGGCCTTGGGCGCGTGGCGGGCGGCCAGCAGGGCGAAGGCCTGCCGGTCCCCCTGGGCGATGCGGGCCAGCAGGGCGTCGTCACCCGGCTCCGGCCCCAGCCCCCTCAAGGTGCCGGCCGGGTTGCCCCCGTATGGGGCGGTGGCGGAAGCCGAAGCCGTGCCCTCGCGCGGCTGCGGCTGGACAGATTCGTCCATCAGTTCCCCTGAAGAGTGAGCCGGGACGTCTATGTCGCGAAGAGCATACATGACCCCTTATACGGACCATGGGCAATGCCCTGTCGGCGAGGGTGCCGAATAAAATCTAGGCGGGCCGCAGACTGGATCCAAGGTTGGCGGCCGTAAAAGGTATGTCACGGGGGCGGTCCTGCCCCAAACCGCCGCCCCCGCGACGCCCGGCCCCGCCAGCCCCGATTGGGCGGGACCATGTGGATGCGCGCCCCCGCACGCATCCCGGCGCCGCCCCCGACCTGCCGCGATTGCAGCCCCGCCCGCGGAACAGAGGTCGGGGGCGGATTTGCCCGTGACCCCGCCCGGATCGCTCAGCTACCATCGCGCGCAATAATCACAAGGGCCGGCACCGACCGGCCCGGCAATCAAAGGGCCGGCGAAGACCAGCCCGTAAACGCGGTGGAGAGAGAACGTATGGCTGATACCGAGAAGCGCGTCACCGACGCCGAGGCCCTGCAACTGCACGCCAGCGGCCGCCCGGGCAAGCTGGAAGTCACGCCGACCAAGCCCTTGACGACCCAGCGCGACCTAGCGCTGGCCTATTCGCCGGGTGTGGCGGTGCCGTGCCTGCGCATCCATGAGGACCCGGCCACGGCCTACGATTACACCGCCAAGGGCAACCTGGTGGCCGTCATCTCCAACGGCACCGCCGTGCTGGGCCTGGGTGACCTGGGGGCGCTGGCCTCCAAGCCGGTCATGGAAGGCAAGGCCGTCCTGTTCAAGCGCTTCGCCGACGTCGATGGCATCGACCTGGAGGTCGACACCCGCGACGTGGATGAGTTCATCAATGCCGTGCGCTACCTGGGGCCCAGCTTCGGCGGCATCAACCTGGAAGACATCAAGGCGCCCGACTGCTTCATCATCGAGCAGCGCCTGCGCGAACTGATGGACATTCCCGTCTTCCACGACGACCAGCACGGCACCGCCATCATCGCCGCCGCCGGCCTGATCAACGCCCTGCACCTGACCGGCCGCGGCATGACCGACGCCCGCCTGGTGGTGAACGGCGCCGGTGCGGCCGCCATCGCCTGCGTGGAACTGATCAAGTCCATGGGCGTGCCGCATGAGAACGTGACCCTGTGCGACACCAAGGGCGTCGTCTACCAGGGCCGCACCAACGGCATGAACCAGTGGAAGTCGGCCCACGCCATCACCACCGACGCCCGCACCCTGGCCGAGGCGGTCAAGGGCGCCGACGTGTTCCTGGGCCTGTCGGTCAAGGGGGCGCTGACGGCCGAGATGGTGGCCACCATGGCGCCCAAGCCCATCATCTTCGCCATGGCCAACCCCGATCCGGAAATCACGCCGGAAGAGGTGAAGTCGGTGCGTGACGACGCCATCGTCGCCACCGGGCGGTCCGACTATCCCAACCAGGTGAACAACGTCCTGGGCTTCCCCTACATCTTCCGCGGCGCGCTGGACGTGCGGGCCAGCACCATCAACGACGCCATGAAGATCGCCGCCGTCAACGCGCTGGCCGAGCTGGCGCGCGAGGACGTGCCGGATGAGGTCGATGCCGCCTATTCCGGGCGGCGCCTGCGCTATGGCCCGGAATACATCATCCCCGTGCCCTTCGACCCGCGCCTGATCGTGAAGGTGCCGGCGGCCGTGGCCCAGGCGGCCATGGACACCGGCGTCGCCAAGCGCCCCATCACGGACATGGAGGCCTATGGCCGGGCCCTGCGCCTGCGCCTGGACCCCACCGCCGACAGCCTGCAGCAGATCTTCGACAAGGTGAAGGCCAACCCCCGCCGCGTCGTCTTCGCCGAGGGTGAGGAGGAGCGGACGATCCGCGCCGCCTTGGCCTTCCGCTCGGCCGGCTATGGCACGCCCATCCTGATCGGCCGTGAGAAGGTGGTGGCGGACCAGATGGCCGCCCTGGGCCTGCCCCAGGGCAGCGCGCCGCTGGAGGTGCGCAACGCCCGCCTGTACCAGTCCACGGAAAACCAGCGCTACACCGACTTCCTGTACGCGCGCCTGCAGCGCAAGGGCATGCTGCACCGGGACTGCCAGCGCCTGGTGAACCAGCACCGCAACGTCTTCGCCGCCTGCATGGTGGCGCTGGGCGACGCCGACGCCGTGGTCACCGGCCTGACCCGCGACTTCTTCACCTCGTACGAGGAGATCGGCCACGTCATCGACCCGCGCGAGGGCGCGCCCGCCTTCGGCCTGTCGGTGCTGGCGCTGCGCAAGCAGACGGTGTTCATCGCCGACACCACGGTGCATGAGCGCCCGACCGCCCAGCAGCTGGTCTGCATCGCCGAGGGGGCGGCCCGCATGGCCCGCCAGATGGGGCATGAGCCCCGCGTGGCCTTCCTGTCCTTCTCCAACTTCGGCCAGCCGATGCGGGAGCGGGCGCAGCATGTGCGCGACGCCGTGGCCCTGATGGACCAGCGGGGCGCCGACTTCGAGTATGAGGGCGAGATGTCGGTGGACGTGGCCCTGGACCACGACCTGATGAAGCGCCTGTACCCGTTCAGTCGCCTGTCCGGCCCGGCCAACGTGCTGATCATGCCGGCGCTGCACACCGCCAACATCGGCGCCAAGCTGCTGCAGAAGATGGGCGGCGGCACGCTGATCGGCCCGCTGCTGATCAACCTGGAGAAGCCGGCGCAGATCGTGCAGATGGGCGCCACGTCCAACGAACTGCTGACCGCCGCCGTCATGGCGGCCCACGACAGCCTGCACACCGCAGGCTGACCGGGGGCAGGCTGATTGCGGCTGGCGGACGGAAAAAGCGTATCCAGTATACATACGCCGCCGGCCATGGCCGGCGGCGGTGCTTAAGTAAAAGAAGGCCATGGCTGGCGGGGGAGTTCCCGATGGCCGTGGCCTTTTCTTATGAAGCGGGATAGCTCAACGGCGGGTCCCGGGATTAAACTTCCATGACGTGGGTTCCTGGCGCCATTCCTGCGCTATGTTCGGTGCAATGAACGGGAAGGCGCACTTTTGACCTGGCCTGTTTTGGCCGTGTCACGGGAATCAGCATGGGTGGGTTTGGGAGATGAGTCGTTTGGAAACGCGCCCCGATCGTTTTGTCGCCATCGCCGTGCTGATGCTGGCGCCGACGGCGGCGCTGCTGGGCGCGCTGGTGATCGCCGGGCGGCTCAACATCCTGCTGGCGCTGGCGGCCTTCGCCCTGGTGGCCGCCGTGACCGCCGTCGCGCGCCACCTGGTGCTGCGCGACAGCCGGCTGATCGCCGCCTACCTGGACCAGGTGCGCGAACGGCGCACACCCCTGCCCCCGCCTCAGGCCCGCACCCTGACCGGCGCCGCCCTGCTGGAGGACATCGCCCAGCTGCACCAGAACTGGCTGCGCCACCGGGAGGAGATCGAGCATCGCCTGGCCGCCGACGAGGCGGTGGTGGAGGCCCTGCACGACCCCCTGATGCTGGTGGACGACAAGCGCAAGGTGGGCCGCGCCAACAGCGCCGCCCGCGCCCTGTTTGGCGACCGCATGCTGAACCGCGACCTGGCGGTCAGCGTGCGCAACCCCGACGTCCTGGCCGCGGTGGACGCCGTGCTGGCCGGCGGCGACAGCCGGCGGGTTGAATTCACCCTGCCCCTGCCGGTGGAGCGCGTGCTGGAGGTGCGGGTGACGCCCTTCCGCCCGGCGGCGGAGGACGGCGTGCCGGAGCATGAGATCACCGCCATCGTCACCCTGCACGACATCACCGCCATCAAGCGGTCGGAACAGATGCGGGCCGACTTCGTGGCCAACGCCAGCCATGAGCTGCGCACGCCCCTATCCACCCTGGTGGGCTTCATCGAGACGCTGCGCGGCCCCGCCCGCGACGATGCCGACGCGCGCGACCGCTTCCTGGCCATCATGCAGGAACAGGCCGGCCGCATGTCGCGCCTGGTGATGGACCTCCTGTCCCTGTCGCGCATCGAGCTGGATGAACACACCCACCCGACCGGCGAGACCAATGTCGCCCAGCTGGTGCACAGCGTGGTCGCCATGCTGGAGCTGAAGGCGGCGGCGCGCAAGATCACCATCCGCGTTCAGGGCGGCGAAGACCTGCCGCGCGTGCAGGGGGACGAGGACCAGCTGACCCAGGTGTTCCAGAACCTGATCGACAACGCCATCAAGTACGGGCGCGAGCAGACCGACGTGGTGGTGTCGCTCGAACGCGCGGAGGCGCCGCCGGCACCGGGCGCCACCGGCATCCGCGCCCGCCAGGCGCCGCAAAAGGTGGCCGGCATCAAGGTGTCGGTGACCGACAAGGGCGAGGGCATCGCCCGCACCCATCTGCCCCGCCTGACCGAACGCTTCTACCGCGTAGACGCCGCCCGCAGCCGCGCCTTGGGCGGCACCGGCCTGGGCCTGGCCATCGTGAAGCACATCGTGAACCGCCACCGCGGCCGGTTGACCATCGACAGCGAGGTGGGCAAGGGCAGCACCTTCACCGTGCACCTGCCCGGCGTGGAAAAGGCGGCGGAGAAACCGGAAAAGCCCGTACCCCAATCTGCCCCGAATCTGTCACAGGAAGGCGGCCGGGGCGCCGCCTGAGGGTGGGCCGGCGCCGGCCATGCCCGTGGTAGCGCTACCCCCGTATGAGATAAGCCACTGAGGCAGCATGGGTTTCAGGGAGCGACCTGTCCGGATGCGCCGTCACAAAACTGTCGTTTATCTGTAGCAATTCCATAGCGACCTGCCGCTATGGTCCACCTGCCCGACCGGCGATGTGTCCCGCCGGCCGCCGTTTTTCATGCCCCGGCCGGGACCGCCGGGGGTGGGGTGGTAAGAAAATGCCGGCCGAGCATACGGTTAAGTCGTTCGAGCAGCAGCTGCAGCGCCTGTCCAACCTGATCACCCAGATGGGTGGCGTGGCCGAGGCCCAGGTGGATGGCGCCGTCCAGGCGGTGGTGCGCCGCGACGTGGACCTGGCCGCCCGGGTGATGCAGGCCGACCATCAGCTGGACGACTACGAACGCGGCATCGAGCAGGAGGCCGTGCGCATGCTGGCCCTGCGCCAGCCCGTGGGCAGCGACCTGCGCGAAATCCTGGCCGCCCTGAAGATTTCCGCCGACCTGGAACGCACCGGCGATTATGCCGCCAACATCGCCAAGCGCAGCATGGCGCTGGCCAAGCTTCCCGCCGTCCGGCCCGTCAGCGCCATCCCGCGCATGGGCAAGCTGGTGGAAAGCATGCTGAAGGACGTGCTGGACGCCTATATCGATCGCGACGTGGGCAAGGCCATCGACGCCTGGAACCGGGATGAAGAGCTGGACGACCTGTACACCAGCCTGTTCCGCGAGGTCCTGACCTATATGATGGAAGACCCGCGCAACATCACCCCTTGCACCCACCTGCTGTTCATCGCCAAGAATCTGGAGCGGGCGGGCGACCACGCGACCAACATCGCGGAGACCATCCACTTCCTGGTGCTGGGCCAGACGCTGACCTCCGTCCGGCCCAAGCATGACCAGTCCAGCTTCGTCGTCGGCCCCACGGCCGATGTCGACCTGCACGGCAGCGGTCTGCACGGCGCCGACGCCGTGGACGATCTGTGAGCCTTTCCCCGGGCCCCTCCACGCCCGGGCCTGCAAACGATTAGATTGACCGCCGCTTACCCCGACCCCGGACAGCCAGTTTTAGGGACACCCCATGAACGCCTCGTTGAAGCCCTTGGTTCTGATCGTCGAGGACGAAGCCGACCTTGTCACGCTGCTGAGCTACAACCTGGAGAAGGAAGGCTTCCGCGTGCTGACCGCCGGCGACGGCGAGGAAGCGCTGCTACTGGCCGACGAGCAGGCGCCGCACCTGGTGCTGCTGGACTGGATGCTGCCGCTGATGAGTGGGCTGGAGGTCTGCCGCCAGATGCGCCGCAACCCCAAGACCCGCGAAATCCCCATCATCATGCTGACCGCCCGGGGTGAGGAGGCGGACAAGGTGCGCGGCCTGAACTCCGGCGCCGACGACTATATTTCCAAGCCCTTCAGCCCGACCGAGCTGGTGGCCCGCATCCGCGCCGTGCTGCGCCGGGCCGTGCCCTCGCTGGCCGAGGAATTGCTGCGCTACGGCGACATCAGCATGGACCTGGCGGCCCACCGCGTGCGCCGCAACAGCCGCGACATCCACCTGGGCCCGACCGAGTTCCGCCTGCTGCGCCACTTTATGCAGCACCCGGGCCGTGTGTTCTCGCGGGAGCAGTTGCTGGACATCGTCTGGGGCCACGATGTCTATGTCGAACCGCGCACCGTTGACGTGCACATCCGCCGCCTGCGCAAGGCCCTGAACGAGGACACCGAGTTGGACATGATCCGCACCGTGCGCTCGGCCGGCTACGCCCTGGACATGAAGTCGGCTTGATATTTCCATATCAGCGGCACGAGGGGAAACCGCGTGCCGCTGCTTGGCCCCCGCATCAGGCGGTGAGAGCGGCCGTCGCCAGGTTCGCAGCCTCATCCGCCGTGGCGGCCACCTCCATCGCCACGCCGAAGGCCTTGACCGCCATGACGGCCTGGGCCTTGAAGGCGGCACGACGCACCGCGTTCGGCTCCACCGTGATCACCGCGCGGCATAACGCCGCCAGGGCGTCGCGGTTGCGCTTCAACCACAGGCCGCGCAGGCGCCGGTCTTCATGCGCCTCCGCCTCCGGGGGATCACGCATGATGATGACGAAGGGCAGGCCCCGTTCCAGCAGGGCGTCCATCTCCCGTTCCCACTGCGGCGCGTAGCCAGGCCGGGTGGTACCGGGGCGGGTCGTTACCACGGGAAAGCGGCTGAGATCGTGTATCTCGAACAGGCTCATTCTCAATCTCCTTAAAACACGTCCGCAAATAAAGCCGCGGCGCCCACTTCCGAGAGGTGGATGGCGCGGGCGGCACGGGTGCGCATTTCCGCCTCATACTCCCGCGCTGCCGCCGAGGCCGATGGAATGCGGGACAGGCTGGCCGCCAGCACGGCGGCGTCGCGCAGCGTGACGTTGGCGCCCAGGCCACCGGCGGGGCTCATGGCATGGATGGCATCGCCCAAGAAGGTGACGGGCCGCGGCGCCCAACACGGCCAGGTGCGGGCCAGCCGCGCGCTGCGCACCGGCAGCAGCGCCATGTCCCGGGGATCGGCATGCCGGAACAGGCCGCACAGCTGGGGATGCCAGTCGCGCGCCAGATGATCCGCCACCACCGCCGGCGCGGCACCGGGGAAGCGCCCCATCAACCGGGTCCTGGGGCCGATCAGCGCCCAGTACAGATAGTCGTCCACGAGGCTGAGCCCGCCCCGGTCGCCCTCCGTGGGGTCGAACAGCATGGGTTCGACGATGCCGGCATAGCCGTCGGCGAAGACCACGCTGGTACCGGCACAGAGGTCGTCGCCCACCGCCGCCCGCACCTGGGGTGTCAGGGTGGTGCGGCCATAAAGGCAGACGGCGCCCACGTCCAGCGGCTCCGCCTGAGGCATCAGCTGGCGGCGGACGGCGGAATTGATGCCATCGGCCGCCACCACCAAGTCGGCCCGCACCGACGTGCCGTCGGCGAAGGCGACATGAACCCGGCCGTCGGCGCCCTCGGCCAGGGCCTGGAAGGCGGCGCCGAACCGCACCCGGTCTGCCACGCCGGTCAACAGGATTTCCCGCAGGGTCTGGCGGTGGGCGCAAAGGTCGCCCGCCGCTTCCCGGTGGGGGGCGCCGTCATCAGCCGCGCTCCATACCGCCGGCGCCCGGCCGGTCACCGGCGCCAGCTGACCGTCCAGGAAGCGGGTGCGTGGGGCGGGCACGGCGCAGGTGCGCCGGAACAGGTCATATAGGGTGGGGGAAAGGCAGCGGGCCAGGGCATCGGCACCGTCCGCGTCGATGCGCAGACGATAGCCCTGGGAACGGCTGTCCACGCCCGCGTCCCGCTCATACACCACGCAGTCGATACCGGCGCGCGTCAGCGCCTGCGCCAGGCACAGGCCACCCAGGCCCGCGCCAATGATCGCCACCTGCGTCCCGTCCATCTCGTCACCATCCGCCAAAACTCCGCACTGGGGATTCGGTACCGTGAAACAGGACAAGCTTGATAACGACAGTCGGACGAAAAATAATGCGGAACGGCCAAACCGATCGCCAGCCGCCCGCCCAGCCATCCGCCCTTTGGAACGCCCATGCGCCACGCCCACGACACCGCCCCCATGACCAAGGAAGCCTTCCTGGAGATGTGCGAGCGGACAGACGGCCCACCCGTCGTGACCTTCTGGGGCAGCCATTCCGCGGAGGACCGGACCCGCATCGGCACGCGGGAGATCGACTGGCACACCCATCGGCGGGGGCAGCTGTTCTGCATCGCCAACGGTCTGATCCATATCCGCACCGCCCATGGGTCCTGGATGCTGCCACCGCTGCGGGCCGGGTGGATACCGCCCGGCATGATGCACAAGTTGACCATCAGCGGCGCGCTGTTCGGCTGGGGTATATTGCTGACGCCGGAGGCCAGCGCCGGCCTGCCCGATCGTCCCTGCGTCATGGGCATCAGCGACCTGTTGCAGTCCCTGGTGCGGCGGGTGGCGGAATGGCCGCTGGAGGCGACGCTGACGCCGGAGCAGGAGCGGCTGCTGGCCGTGCTGCTGGACGAGGTCCGCCTGGCCCCGGATGAACCGCTGCACCTGCCCATGCCCACCGACCCCCGGCTGTTGCGCTTGGCCCTGCGCCTGCTGGAGACGCCGGACGACGACCGCACGCTGGACGTGCTGACGCGCGACGCCGGCCTGTCGGAACGCACCGCCCGCCGCCTATTCGCGGCGGAAACCGGCCTGAGCGTGACCCAGTGGCGCCAGCAGGCCCGGCTGACCCTGGCCCTGGAACGCCTGGCGAAGGGGGAGGCGGTAGCCGAGGTGGCGGACGCCCTGGGCTATGCCACGCCCAGCAACTTCATCGCCATGTTCCGCCGTGCCTTCGGCGAGCCCCCCGCCCGCTATTTCGCCCGAAGGGGGGTGGCGGCTTGACCTTCCGCCTAGGGCGGCCAAACAGATAAGCCACTTATCCTGCCCCGTTTTCCCTACCGTTTTTTAGGGGCAGGCCTGCCCACCAAGCCCGCTACCCAAGCGCCCGTCCCGACGCTATGGTGCCGCCATGGTCGATCATCCCACGCCCCCGCCCTTCACCGCCGACACCACCGCCACCGACGCCCTGACGGCGCAGGAGCGCGAGGCGCGATCCTTCGGTTTCCGCGCCATCAATCCGGCGGAGAAGGCGCCGCTGGTGCAGGGCGTGTTCTCCAGCGTCGCCAGCCGTTATGACATCATGAACGACCTGATGTCGGTGGGCATCCACCGGCTGTGGAAGGCGGATTTCGTCAGCCTGGTGAACCCGCGCGCGGGCGAGACCATCCTGGACGTGGCCGGCGGCACGGGCGACATCGCCTTCCGCATGGCGGCCAAGGCACCCGCCGCCCGGATCATGATCTGCGACCTGACGGAGGCCATGGTGCGGGTGGGCCGCGACCGCGGCATCGACAAGGGGTCCATGCCAGGCTGGGACCAGGCACCGGAAACGCGCGGCGGCCTGCCCACTGGAGGGTTACAGTGGACTGTGGGCAATGCCGAGTCGCTGCCCCTGCCTAACCGCTCGGTCGACGCCTACACCATCGCCTTCGGCCTGCGCAACGTCACCCACATCGACAAGGCCCTGGCCGAGGCGTATCGGGTGCTGAAGCCCGGTGGGCGCTTCTACTGCCTGGAATTCAGCCAGGTGAACCTGCCCATCCTGCGGGAACTGTACGACCGCTATTCCTTCGAGGTGCTGCCCCGCATCGGCCAGGTGGTGGCGGGCGACCGCGACAGCTATCAGTACCTGGTGGAAAGCATCCGCCGCTTCCCTGAGCGGGAGGCGCTGTGCCGCCGGCTGGAGGCCGTGGGCTTCGCCCAGGCCAAGGCCCGGCCGCTGACGGGTGGCGTGGCCGCCATCCATTCCGCCTGGCGCGTCTGACCATGCTCCGCATCCTGCGCAACCTGCGCCGCCTGTACATCATCGGGCGTACGCTGGGCCGGCATGGCGCCCTGTTCCCGGAGGAATTCCGCGACGTGGCGCCGGGCGTGGCCCTGGTGCTGCGCCTGATGAACAACAACCGGGCGCCCGGCCGCAAGGGCCAGCGCCTGGCCGCCGCCATCCAGGAGCTGGGCCCCAGCTTCATCAAGCTGGGCCAGGCCCTGTCCACCCGGTCCGACCTGGTGGGCGACGCCGTCGCCGAAGACCTGGCCCTGCTGCGCGACCGGCTGCCCCCCTTCCCCACGCCCCAGGCCGTGGCCATCATCGAGGAGCAGCTGGGCCGCCCGCTGGGCGAGATTTTCCAGAGCTTCGAGCCCGAGTCGGTGGCCGCCGCCAGCATTGCCCAGGTGCACTTCGCCGTGACGGCGGAGGGCAAGGAGGTGGCGGTGAAGGTGCTGCGCCCCGGCGTGGAACTGGCCTTCCGCCGCGACATCGACCTGATGTTCTGGCTGGCCGGCCTGGCCGTGCGCGTCCTGCCCCGCCTGAAGCGGCTGAAGCCGGTGGAGGTGGTGGAAACCTTCGCCGAGACCGTACGCATGGAGATGGACCTGCGCATGGAGGCCAGCGCCGCCTCGGAACTGGCCGACAATTTCAAGGGCGACGTCACCTTCAACATCCCCAGGGTGGATTGGGACCGCACCAGCCAGCGGGTGCTGACCATCGACCGCATCCACGGCATTCCCGTGGACCAGGTGGACGCCATCCGCGCCGCCGGCTTCGACCCCGACGACGTGCTGCGCCAAGCGGCCAATTCCTTTTTCAACCAGGTGTTCCGCGACGGCTTCTTCCATGCCGACCTGCACCCCGGGAACATGTTCGTGAACATGTCCGGCCACCTGGCGCCCGTGGATTTCGGCATCATGGGCCGGCTGGACCGGCAGACGCGGCTCTACCTGGCCGACATGCTGCTGGGCTTCCTGAACCGCGACTATCGTCTGGTGGCCGATGTGCATTTCGATGCCGGCTACGTCCCCGCCCACCAGTCGCGCGAACTGTTCATGCAGGCCGCCCGCGCCATCGGCGAACAGGTGCACAACAAGCCGCTGCACGACATCTCCGTCGGCCGGCTGCTGGCCCAGCTGTTCGCCGTGACCGAGCAGTTCGAGATGGAGACCCAGCCCCAGCTGCTGCTGCTGCAGAAAAGCATGCTGACGGCGGAGGGGGTGGGCCGGGCCCTGAACCCCAAGCTGAACATGTGGGAGGTGGCCCGCCCCCTGATCGAGGAGTGGATGCGGGAAAACCGGGGGCCGGAGGCGCGCCTGGCGGAGGCCGTGCGCAACCTGAGCGCCACCGCCCACAAGCTGCCCCTGCTGCTGCGTCATGCCGACCGCCTGGCGGAGCATCTCGACAACGGCGGCGTGCCCATAGATCCGCGCAGCATCGACGACCTGGCCACCCGCCTCAAAAGCGGACGGGGCGGCTGGCAATGGGCCGCCATCCTCGCGCTGACGATCGCTGTCACCATCCTGGCGATGCGTTAAAGTCGTCCGTCAAACGCTGGGCGCCGCCATCCGGCGGCTTGGCTTCCTCACCTTTTAGTCCGCCTTCGGCTTCCCAAAAGGTTCCGGCGGACGCAGTCGCGTCCTACCGGCGTAAAACGAGCTCGGCGCCCAAGGGACGACATACACAAATCCTAACCAAAACTTGCGCGGCGCGGCCTTGGCCACAAGGCAGCCCTGCGAGTCGTCCGCTTGACGCAGGTACGAAACGAACAAGAGGATGGCGCCTCTCGTTCCATATGTTTCACCCTTCCGTCGTTGAGGAATTAAGGTCATGGCCTTGCCCGTCGTTGCCATCGTCGGCGCCACCGGTGCCGTTGGCGTCGAGCTGCTTGAGTGCCTGGAGCAGCGTGATTTCCCCCTGTCCGAGCTGCGCCTGCTGGCGTCGGCCCGGTCGGCCGGCAAGACCATGACCTTCAAAGGCAAAGAGATCACCATCCGGGCCCTGGATGAGAACAGCTTCGACGGTGTCGACATCGCCCTGTTCTCCGCCGGCGGTTCCATCTCCAAGGTCTACGGCCCCATCGCGGTCAAGGCCGGTGCCGTCGTCGTCGACAATTCCAGCGCCTTCCGCCAGGACCCCAACGTCCCCCTGGTGGTGCCGGAAGTGAACCCGGAGGCGGTGAAGCAGCACCAGGGCATCATCGCCAACCCCAACTGCTCCACCATCATCGCGCTGGTCCCGCTGTGGCCGCTGCACGTGAAGAACCGCATCACCCGCTTCATCGCCGCCACCTACCAGGCGGCGTCGGGTGCCGGTGCCGCCGCCATGGAAGAGCTGCGCGAGGGCACGCGCGCCTATCTGGAGGGCAGGCCCTTCACCCCCACCGTGCTGCCCCACCCATACGCCTTCAACCTCTTCAGCCACAACGCCAAGGTCGACCCGGCCAACGGCTATAATGAGGAGGAGATGAAGATGGTGAAGGAGACGTGGAAGATCTTCGGCGACGCCGACATCCGCATCTCCGCCACCTGCGTGCGCGTGCCCGTGCTGCGCGCCCATTCCGAGGCACTGACCGTGGAGTTCGAGCGGCCCATCACCCCGGCCGAGGTCAAGGACATCCTGGCCACCGCCCCGGGCGTGCGCATCGTCGATGACGTGGAGAAGAACTACTTCCCCATGCCGGTGGACGCCTCGGGCCAGGGCGACATCCTGGTGGGCCGCATCCGCCAGGACATCAGCGACCCCAGCGGCCGCTCCATCCAGCTGTTCGTCGCCGGCGACCAGCTGCTGAAGGGTGCCGCACTCAACGCCGTGCAGATCGCCGAGCTGCTGTAAGAAGAACCTGCCTAGACCATTCCGGGACCCGCGAGGCGACGAGCTTCGCGGGTCTTCTTCATGGGGAAAGTCCAAACGTCAGAGACAGTTGCCCCGTCCACATTCGATCGCCAGCATCACGGTGCCAATAACGGGGAAAAGAACGATCGGCGCGGTCGCCAGTAACCACCAGCGCCGTCGCCAGCGGATGACATTGATCACCGATATGGCCCAACCCAAGACCGTCCCCCAGAATAGGGCGGGGTGGCGGACAACCCCTTCAAGCCATCCGTATTGGGCCACCGCCATCCAGACAGCCATCGCCACGGCAATGGCGACCGCGACCACGGTCATGGCGTTCTGCGCGGAAGGTGAATTGATGTCGATCACAGCAATGGTGCACCGCAGGTAATTGACACCATTGCAAAATATCAGTTCCTACGAAGCGGATTACAACCCGCCATCTTATTCCTTTTGAATTAGGCCCAGATGGGCCGGCCGGCCCACACCCCCATCCTCATGGGAAAAATCGGCCGCAGGCCCAACTTTACGGTCGCGGAAAAGCCTCAATTGGTCGCAATATCCTGGTTGTCCGGGGTCGTTCCCGGGCGAACCCCAACCAGGGACCTCGCATGCATCCGCATGAGGCGACCGGAGCCCCCAATCCGGAACCCGGCATGGCCGCCGCCGTGATGGCCGCCACCCCCAGCACCTTCGACATTCCGCCGCCCCAGTCCCGTTCCTCCGCCGCCCCTGCCCGCCAAATCCTGGACGCGGTCACGCGCTTCCGGAAGATGGGGTGCCGCAACGTCAGCCTGACCCTGACCCGGTCCACGGACACCATCCTGGACGTGCAGGCCATGCTGACCCTGGCGGGCCTGGCCAGCGACGTGCAGCCGGCCGGCGGCGGCTGCTCCCGCCTGGTGCTGCGCAGCTAGTTAGGGTTCCTCCCTAACCTCTTTCGATCCGCCGGCCTCTGCGGCCCGCGCCCCTGTCCCCGGCGACAGCGCCGGGGATAAGTCTTGGTTTTTTGCCCGCTGACCGGCAGATCCTGCGCATGGAAAAAGGGCGCCTCCCCTGCGGGAAGCGCCCTTCTCGTTCGTGTCAGCGCCCAGCCTCAGCCCAGAGGCCTTCCGGGGTCTTACCCCAGGCCCTTCTGGCCCATGCTCAGGTACTTCTCGCGGCGGCGGGCGATCAGGGTGCCGCCGTCCTGGCCGCGCATGGAGTCCAGGCTGTCGTCGATGGCGTTGCCCAGCGCCAGGATGGTTTCCTCGCGTCGGCGGTGCGCGCCGCCGATGGGCTCCATGACGATGCGGTCGATGACGCCCAGTTCCTTCAGGTCCTGGGCGGTCAGGCGCAGGGCCGCGGCTGCGTCGGCGGCGTTGGTGTTGCTGCGCCACAGAATGCCCGAGCAGCCTTCCGGCGAGATGACGGAGTAGATCGAGTGCTCCAGCATCAGCACCCGGTCGGCCGTGGCGATGGCGATGGCACCGCCCGAGCCGCCTTCACCGATGACGGCGGAGACGATGGGAACGCGGGCGCGCAGGCAGGTCTCGATGGACTTGGCGATGGCTTCCGCCTGGCCGCGCTCTTCCGCACCCACGCCGGGATAGGCGCCGGCCGTGTCTACCAGGGTGATGACCGGCAGATTGAAGCGGCTGGCCAGTTCCAGCAGGCGCTGCGACTTGCGGTAGCCTTCCGGCTTGGCCGAACCGAAATTGTGGCGGATGCGCGTGTCGGTGTCGTGGCCCTTTTCCTGGCCGATGACCACCACCGACCGGCCGCGGAAACGGCCCAGGCCGCCGACGATGGCGCGGTCCTCGCCAAACACCCGGTCCCCCGCCAGCGGCGTGAAATCGGTGATCAGGGCGTTGATGTAATCCAGGCAATGCGGCCGGTTGGGATGGCGCGCCACCTGGACCTTCTGGGCCGGCGTCAGCTTGGCGTAGGTCGAGCGCAGCAGCTTGTCGACCTTGTCCTCAAGCTTGCGGACCTCGTCGGCGATGTTGAGACCGCCGCCATCGGACAGGTGGCGGAGTTCGTCGATCTTGCCTTCGAGTTCGGCGATCGGCTTTTCAAATTCAAGGAAATGCATGGGTTCGGCTTACAACTGCTTGTAAGGGGTGCGGCACCGAGGGGCGGGCCGCACAAAGGTCGAAGGCGGCTGATTACCATGAGCGCGGGCCAGGGGCCAGCGCTATCGAAACCCACCTCTTGCGACTACCCCTTGCGTGGGCCACGAACGCCAGGGTTTCCCTTGGCCCCCGGATTTTCTTTGGCCAGCGGGTGGTGGTCCTCCACCGTGCGGCGCAGGCGTTCGCCCACCACATGGGTGTAGATCTGGGTGGTGCCGATATCGGCATGGCCCAGCATCTTCTGGACCGAGCGCAAATCGGCGCCGTGGTCCAGCAGGTGGGTGGCGAAGGCGTGGCGCAGCACGTGGGGGCTGACCTTGGCCGGGTCCAGGCCGGCGGCCAGCGCCAGATCCTTCAGCAGCTGGCCGAAGCGCTGCCGGGTCAGCGTGCCGCCGGAACTGCGCGAGGGGAACAGCAGGCTGGCCTGCTTGGCCTCGCGCCCCGGCGAGAAGAAGGCGGCGCGGTGGGGCAGATAGGCCGCCAGCGCGTCCCGGGCGGGGGGGGACAGGGGCACCATGCGTTCCTTCCCGCCCTTGCCCTTGACCACCAGCACCCGGCCGTCGCGGCTGAAGGCCGACAGCGGCAGTCCGACCAGTTCGGAAACGCGCAGGCCCGTGGCGTAGAGCAGTTCCAGCAGGGCCGCCAGGCGCAACCCCTCCGCCCCGCCCTGGGCCGCCGCCGTATCCAGCATGCGGCCGACATCGTCCTCGGACAAAATCTTGGGCAGGGGGCGGCCCAGGCGCGGGCCATCCAGCACGGCGGCCGGGTCGATGTCGCGCCGGCCTTCAGACACCAGGAACTTGTAGTACTGGCGCAGGGCCGACAGGCGGCGGGCCACGGTGCGCACCGCCGCCTGGGTGCCGTCGCGGCCCAGATGGTCCAGGTAGGCGCGCAGGTCGTCGGTGCCCGCCTGGTCCAAGGCGGGTCCCTTGCCGCCTTTCTGGCCCGCGATGAAGCGGGCGGCGTCCACCAGGTCGCGGCGGTAGGCGTCGCGGGTGTTGGCCGCCGCCCCCCGTTCCGCCACGGCCATGTCCAGGAAGGCGTCCACCCCCGGCGGCAAGGCCAGGGTGGCGCCGCGCGGCCGGCCGGGGGAGCGCTTCTTGGGAGCGGCTCCCCCGGTCGCGGCCTCACCCTTCGGGATGCGCGGCGCCATGACCGTTACGGCCCGGCCAGGACGGCCACCGCCTCCAGCGCCAGGCGCCGGGCGTCGTCCTTCAGGCCGACGGCGGTCAGGGCCGACAGGGCGTGCGCCGTCACCGTGGGCGCGGTGGCGGCGGGACCGGCATCCGCCAGTTCCGCCAGGGCCAGCACCGCCACCTCACCCCGCCGGGGCACGGTGATCGACTGATCCAGGCGCAGCCAGGACGCGGCGTCGGGAATCACCCCAGGCGCCTCGACCACCGGCGCCGCGCGGGCCAGCAGCAGCGGATCCACCTTTTCTCCTGCCGCGGTCAGCAAGGCGAGGATGGAGGCGGCACGCAGACGGGACGGGGCGTCGGCATCGGCCTTCACCGCGTCCAGCCATTGGGCCCAGTTGGCGCCATCGCTGGGCAGCAGGCCGCCCAGCACGGCCAAGGGCACCAGGCGCAAGTAGGCCTGCAAGGCCTTGCCCTCTTTAGCGTCCTGCGCCGACTGGCGGGCCAGCTCGAACCACGGCTGGGCCAGGTCGCGCCGGTTCTGCAGCAGCAGCAGACGGGTGGCGGCTGGGGCCAAATCCTTCAGCGCCGGCCCGGGGGCCAGCCCTTCCAGTTCCTGGGCCAGAAGATCGCCCCAGGCGCCGGCCAGCAGGGCCGGATCGCTGATGTCCACCGCCTTGGCCAGGACGGCGCCCTTCAGCGACGGGATCGTCTCCCCCGTCAGGGCCTGGTAGAGGATGGCGCGCTGGTCGGCGCCCTGGCGCTTGTCCGCGACGCCCACGGCATTCTTCAGATCGTTCGGGCTGACCTTGGCCGCCTTGTAGAGCGGTGCCAGCGCCGCCGACGGCAGGGTGCCATAGCTGGCGGCACGGTCGCCCGCCGCCAGCTTCAGCGCCGCCGCCGTGTCGGGCAAGTCGGCCACCGCCGCGGCCGCCGCCGGGTTCAGCGCCAGGATCTGCGCCGCCGGCACCTCCGCCGGCAGGCCGCGGTTCATGGCGCGGGCCAGCGCCACCGCCTCGGCCGACACGGCGGTGAAGCCCTTGAGGGCGCCCTTCTGCCCGCCGGCCGCCACTTCGGCGAGGCGGGAGAAGCCGTCGTCCTTCACACCCTGTTCCCGCATGATGTCCAGCGAGAGCATGATGTTGTCGGTGGACCCGCCGCGCACCTGGCAGACGACGCCCAGCATCTGGATCTCGCCATCGTTGAAGCGCTTCTGCAGGTCGGCCATCTGGTCGCAGGCCGCCCCGTCGCCGGTCAGCAGCGACAGGCGGGCCCAGGCTTCCGCCCCGCCGGCATCGTCCAGCGCCGTGGGCAGGGTGGCCATGGCGTCGGCATGCTTGCCATCGCCCAGCAAGGCCAAGCGTTCCAGCCGGAGGCCCAGGAAATTGCGCGCGTCCTTACCCGCCTGAGGCGCGGTGCCGGAGGACATCAGCACCCGGCCCAGCAGGGCGCGCACGGCCGGCGAGGGGCTGGACTGCGGCAGCGAGGCCAGCGCCCGATCGAGCAGGCCGCGCGGACTGTCCGCCCACAGCGCCTGGCCCAGGCCGCCCTGGCCCGCGTCCAGCAGACCGCCCCCGTCCGGCGTGACCGCCGCCAGGGTCTTGACCTCGAAGGAGGAGGCGCGTGGCGGGGGCGGCGTGTAGGCCCCCAGGGGAGTAGGACCGGGCGTGGGGCCGGGCGCGGCCGTGTCGGTTCCGGCCGGGGGCGCGACCGTGGGGGAGGTCGCCGGTCCCTGCGGCCAAAGCGGCGTCGGCCCGCTGGAGGTTTGCGCGAACGCCACCGGCGCCGTCATCAGGCCAGTGATGAGCGCCAGGCCCCAAAACGCCTTACTGCGGGAAGCGGTCATTGGAGATCACCCGTTCGGTGGGCGCGGACGGCGCCGGGGAGGTGGTGGCGGCCACGACCAGGGCGGCACCGGCACCGCCGAGGACAACCAGGGCGATCAGGATCAGGAGGAGCTTTTTCATCGTGGGATCGGCATCAATCGCTGATAGGGAAGGGCGAATTCAGAAAGAAAGTTGCGAGACCATGTCGGCTCAAGCAAGGCCGCAGTGCGCGAGCCTCCGGTGGAGTTAAGGGACAGGCGGGGTCGACTGTGTTATGCAGTCCCCCCGAACCGTTTCCCCCTGTGGTGGCGCCCACCAGACTGGCACGGGAAAACGGGGGCCTGACAGTCCGCCTGAAGCCGCAGGGCCAGGGGGGACGGCCGGGTCTAGGGATGAAGAACAACCCCCGGAACGGGGCACGGCTTTCAGGTCTCGGCTGGAATGGATGACACGGCAAACATGGTGTTAGCGCTCGGCACTGTAGCGTCCGCCCCCCCGGCGCGCAACGCCACCCCGACCCGCCGGGTGCCCGCCCCCGCATTGCGGGGGGGCCGGTGATGCGTCCCATGCTGCGCCAGCGCCCGCCCCGCACCCTGGTCCTGGTGGGCCTGATGGGGGCCGGAAAAACCAGCATCGGCCGCCGCCTGGCCGCCCGCCTGGGCCTGCCCTTCGTCGATGCGGACCAGGAGATCGAGCGCGCCGCCGGCTGCAGCATCCCCGAATTCTTCGAGCGCTATGGCGAGCCCGCCTTCCGCGAGGGGGAACGCCGGGTGATCGCCCGCCTGCTGGACCAGCCGCTGCAGGTACTGTCCACCGGCGGCGGCGCCTTCATGGACGCCGACACCCGCGCCCTGGTGCGCCAGCGCGCCCATTCCATCTGGCTGCGGGCCGAGCTGGACCTGCTGGTGCAGCGGACGGCGCGGCGCGGCAACCGCCCCCTGCTGAAGGACAGCGACCCGCGCGAAACCTTGCGCAAGCTGATGGAGCTGCGCCACCCCTACTACGCCCAGGCCGACATCACCGTGGACAGCGGCGACCGCCCGGCAGAGGACACCGTGGACCGGGTGGTGGAATGCCTGCAGGCCTATCTGGACGCCCATAACGACAGCGCCGAGGAGACGCGGGCCCAGCCGGCCGCGGTGCAATCATGAGCAAGACCCTGTCCGCCAGCCCCGTCCACGTGAACCTGGCCGATCGGTCCTATGACGTGCTGGTCGGGTCCGGCCTGATCGAGGGCGCGGGGTCGCTGGTGGCGCCCATCGCGGGCAAGCGGCCGCTGATCATCCTCAGCGACGAGACGGTGGCGCCCCTGTACCTGGGCACCCTGACCCGCTCGCTGGAGGCCGCCGGCGCCCGCGTGCTGGACCCCATCGTGGTGCCGGCGGGCGAGGCGACCAAAAGCTTCCACCATCTGGAAGCCGTCCTTGAAATCCTGCTGTCGCGCGGCATCGAGCGGGGCGCCATGCTGGTGGCCCTGGGCGGCGGCGTCATCGGCGACCTGGGCGGCTTCGCGGCCGCCATCGCCCTGCGCGGACTGGACTTCATCCAGGTGCCCACCACGCTGCTGTCGCAGGTGGACAGCAGCGTGGGCGGCAAGACGGGCATCAACAGCCGCCAGGGCAAGAACCTCATCGGCGCCTTTCACCAGCCGCGCCTGGTGCTGGCCGATATCGGCGCACTGGACAGCCTGCCCCGGCGCGAAGTGCTGGCGGGTTATGCCGAGGTGGTGAAGTACGGCCTGATCGACCGTCCGGACTTTTTCACCTGGCTGGAGGGAAACGGCCCGGCCCTGGTGGCAGGCGACGCCGCCCTGCGCACGGCCGCCGTGAAGGAAAGCGTGGCCGCCAAGGCCGCCATCGTCGCCCAGGATGAGCGCGAGGGCGGCGTGCGCGCCCTGCTGAACCTGGGCCACACCTTTGGCCATGCCCTGGAGGCGGAGATGGGCTATGGCGGCGAGCTGCTGCATGGCGAGGCCGTGGGCATCGGCATGGTCATGGCGTTCGACCTGTCGGTGCGCCTGGGCCTCTGTCCGCCCGACGACCTGGCCCGCATGCGCCACCACCTCACGACCGTGGGCCTGCCCACGGGTGCCGCGTACCTGGCCAAGGGCCGCTGGACCGTGGACGCGCTGATGGCCCACATGGCCAAGGACAAGAAGGTGAAGGACGGCGGCATCACCTTCATCCTGGCGCGCGGCATCGGCCAGGCCTTCGCCGCCCGGGGCATCGATCCCGAGCCGGTGCGGGCCGTGGTGGCGGCGGCGCTGGCGGCGTAAGACGCGGGTTTCTTGACCGGGGTGAGGACTGGCGCCCATGATGCGCCCGCGTCCGTGACCTCGCTTTAAAAGTACCCTTGCCCCATGCCCCTACCCCCCGCCGCTGAGCGCAAGCCGCTGCACACCCGCCGCGTCACGTGCCAGGGATACGAACGCGCTGACGGCCTTTGGGATATCGAAGGCCACATCACGGACGAGAAGCACTACGCCTTCGACAACGAATGGCGCGGCATGATCCAGCCCGGCCAATTCCTGCATGAGATGTGGGTCCGCCTGACGGTGGACGACACGTTGACCGTGCGCGCGGTGGAGGTGTCGACCGACAACTCCCCCTTCCCGCATTGCCCCGCCATCCTGCCCAATTTCCAGCGCCTGGTGGGCCTCAGCATCGCGTCCGGCTGGACCAACGCGGTCAAGCAGCGCCTGGGCCGGACGGAGGGCTGCACCCACCTGGTGGAATTGCTGGGCCCCGTGGCCACCACCGCCTTCCAGACCCTGGCGCCGGTGCTGAGCGCGCGGCGCAACGGCGGCAAAGGCGGCCCGCCACCCGTGCTGAACACCTGCCACGTCATGGCCAGCGACGGCCCGGTGGTGAAGCGCTGGTTCCCGGAGCATTACACCGGGGTGCACGACACCGGCCCGGAAGAACCGGACGGGGCCTAAGCCGCCTCTTCCGGCGTCAGGGTCTTGACCGACAGGGCGTGGACGCGCTCGGCCAACTCATCCTTCAGGATGTCGTAGACCAGGCGCTGGCGCGCCACACGCGACTTGCCGGCGAAGGCGGCCGAAACCACCGTGACCTCGAAATGGGTCTCGCCACCCGGGGCGGCACCGCTGTGCCCGGCATGGGCGGCGGACTGGTCGTCGACGATCAGCGTCACGGGCGCCAGCGCCTGGGTCAGCTTGGTGTGGATGCGGTCGGCGTAGCGCATGGAAAATGCCCGGAATGGAGGGAACGTCCTATCCCCCTGAGGTGCGACGCCGGGGCGGCGCTGTCAATGGCTGGAAGGTGATTTCCAGCACCCGGGACAGCAGCCCAGCTTTGCCGCCGCAATGGTGGCGCGGGCGACCCGCCGCGCTTGTCACGGCCGGGGCCTGACCCCATACTTTCGCGATGCAGAAACAGCGCCCCGGATTCTCTTTCTCGTTCGACGATCCGCCGCAGGTCCAGGTCAGGGCCTGCGACCATCCCGGCTGCGCCGAGGTGGGGGAGTACCGCGCGCCCAAGAATCGCAGCCAACTGAACGATTATTACTGGTTCTGCCTGGACCATGTGCGGGCCTACAACAAGGCCTGGGACTATTACCAGGGCATGAGCACGGAAGAGATCGAGCGCGCCATGCGCTACGACACCACCTGGCAGCGCCCCACCTGGCCCATGGGCGACTGGCGCACCCGGGAACGGAATCTGCGCGACAGCATGAGCCGGGGCCATAGCTTCGGCGCCGACTGGGAAGCCGGTACGTCGCATCGTCCGCCCCCGCCCTCCCCCCGCACACCGGAGGATGACGCGCTGGACGTGCTGGGCCTGAAGGCGCCCATCGGATTCGCCGAGGTCAAGCAGCGCTATCGCGAGCTGGCCAAGCAGAACCACCCCGACACCCACGGCGGCGACAAGGACGCGGAGGAGCGCCTGAAGCGCATCAACCAAGCCTACAACGTGCTGAAAGCCGCCTATGCCGACCACGGCTGAGGCCGCACCGTTAACGCCAAGCCATTGAAACAATAACCAAGACCAACCGTTCTGTTCGATCTCGCAGGAAAGCCGACCGTCCCATGTCCCAGGAACCGACACCGATGAACGCCGCCTCGCTGCCCGACATCAAGATCTCCGTCCGCCAGACCTTCGGGATCGACAGCGATATGCAGGTGCCGGCGTTCAGCTCCCCCACGGAACATGTGCCGGAGATCGACAGCACCTATCGTTTCGATCGCGAAACGACCATGGCCATCCTTGCCGGCTTCGCCTACAACCGCCGCGTCATGGTCCAGGGCTATCACGGCACGGGCAAGTCCACCCATATCGAGCAGGTGGCCGCGCGCCTGAACTGGCCCTGCCTGCGCGTCAACCTGGACAGCCATATCAGCCGCATCGACCTGATCGGCAAGGACGCCATCGTCCTGCGCGAGGGCGTGCAGGTGACGGAGTATCGCGAGGGCATCCTGCCCTGGGCCCTGCAGCACCCCTGCGCCATCGTGTTCGACGAGTACGACGCTGGCCGCCCGGACGTGATGTTCGTCATCCAGCGCGTGCTGGAGGTCGAGGGCAAGCTGACCCTGCTGGACCAGAACAAGGTCATCCGCCCCCACCCGGCCTTCCGCCTGTTCGCCACGGCCAACACCATCGGCCTGGGCGACACCACGGGCCTCTATCACGGCACCCAGCAGATCAACCAGGGCCAGATGGACCGGTGGAACATCGTCTCCACCCTGAACTACCTGCCCCATGACGCCGAGGTGAAGATCGTCCTGGCCAAGGTGCCGACCTACGACACCGATGACCGCCGCGTGCTGGTCAACGCCATGGTGCGCCTGGCGGACCTGACCCGCGCCGGCTTCATCGCCGGCGACATCTCCACCGTCATGAGCCCGCGCACGGTCATCACCTGGGCGCAGAACGCCGACATCTTCGGCGATGTCGGCTTCGCCTTCCGCGTCACCTTCCTGAACAAGTGCGATGAGGTGGAGCGCGCGGCGGTGGCCGAATACTACCAGCGCTGCTTCGGCACCGAACTGCCCGAGAGCGGCGTGCGCGCCACCCTCGCCTGACGCGGGGGAACGAGCCCATGTCTTCCGACCGGGAATCGCCGCTGGAGGCGTTCAAGCGGGCCACCGGCGCCGCCGTCCGGGCCATCGCGGAGCGCGGTGACCTGACGGTGGGGTTTTCCGCCGAGCCGCCGGGCTACTCCGGCACGCGGGTGCGGGTGCCCCTGCCCACGCGTGACCTGAACGTGCGCGACGTGGCGCCGGTGCGCGGCGCCGCCGATGCCGCCGCCCTGCGCCTGCGCCACCATGACGCCGCCGCCCACGCCCGCCTGTTGCCCACGGGCGACACCGCCCGCTTGGCCTTCGACGCGCTGGAACAGGCGCGGTGCGAGGCCCTGGGCGCCAACGCCATGGCCGGCGTGGCCGACAATCTGACGGCGGCGCTGGAGGAACGGTTCCGCCGCCAGGGCCTGGACCGGGCCACGGCGCGGGACCAGGTATCGCTGGCCGACGCGCTGCGCCTGATCGCGCGCGAGGCCCTGACCGGCGCCCCCGTCGCCCCTGCCACCCAGGCGGCGCTGGACCTGTGGCGGCCCTTCATCGAGGAGAAGGCGGGCGCCGACCTGGCCCAGCTGAAGGCCGTCATGGCCGACCAGCAGGCCTATGCCCGCGAGGCCCGCCGCATCCTGACCGACCTGGACCTGGAGGTGGGCGGCGATCCTGAGAAGTCGGAAGAGGAGGAGACCGCCGAGTCCGGCGACGCCCAGAGCCCCGAAGGCGCCGACAATGACGAGGCCGGCGGCGGCCAGTCCGACGATGCCGAGCCGGAAGCGACGGGCGAGCAGCAGCAGGCCGGCGGCCAGACGGAGGAGACCGGCGCCGCCGAAAGCAGCGAGGGCGAGCAGCAGGAGGTGGAAGGCGCCGGGGCCGAGCAGTCGGGCGAGCCCGGCGAGCCGTCCCGCCCCGATTTCGGCCGCAACAGCCTGGACAGTGGCAACTACCGCGCCTTCACCACCGAATTCGACGAGGTGGTGGGGGCCGCCGACCTGTGCGACGCGGATGAACTGGCCCGCCTGCGCATGATGCTGGACCAGCAGTTGCAGCACCTGCAGGGCGTTATCGCCAAGCTGGCCAACCGCCTGCAGCGCCGGCTGATGGCCAAGCAGACGCGCGCCTGGGTGTTCGACCTGGAGGAAGGCATCCTGGACGCGGCCCGCCTGGCCCGCGTGGTGGCCAACCCGGTGCTGCCCCTGTCGTTCAAGCAGGAGAACGACACCAACTTCCGCGACACCGTCGTAACCCTGCTGATCGACAATTCCGGGTCCATGCGCGGCCGGCCCATCACCATCGCCGCCATGAGCGCCGACATCCTGGCGCGCACCTTGGAACGCTGCGGCGTCAAGGTGGAGATCCTGGGCTTCACCACCCGGGCATGGAAGGGCGGGCAGAGCCGCGAGCGCTGGCTGGCCAGCGGCAAGCCCGCCGCCCCCGGCCGCCTGAACGACCTGCGCCACATCGTCTACAAGGAGGCCGACGCCCCCTGGCGGCGCGCCCGGCGCAACCTGGGCCTGATGCTGCGCGAAGGCATCCTGAAGGAGAACATCGACGGCGAGGCCCTGCTGTGGGCCCACACCCGCCTGATCGCCCGGCCAGAGCAGCGGCGCATCCTGATGGTCATTTCCGACGGCGCGCCGGTGGACGACAGCACCCTGTCGGTCAACAGCGGCAGCTACCTGGAAAAGCATCTGCGCAGCGTTATCGAGTACATCGAGACCCGCAGCCCGGTGGAGCTGATCGCCATCGGCATCGGCCACGACGTCACGCGCTATTACCGGCGCGCCGTCACCATCGTGGATGTGGAGCAGCTGGGCGGCACGGTCATGGAAAAGCTGGCCGAGCTGTTCGACGAGGACGACCGCCGTCCCGGGTCCGCCCGGCGCCAGGCGCGGGGCGGCCGCCGTTAGGCCTGCCCGCGCAGACGAAATAAGGGCCGCCTGGCGGGTGCCGGGCGGCCCTTTTGCTTACACCACGGGCTTACTTGCCAGCGGGCTTGGCCGCCGGCGCCGGGGCGGCGGGTGCCGGCGCGCCACCGGTGCGCGCCTTGTACACATGCAGCTGCTCGTTAAAGCGGGCCGCCAGGATCTGCATGTTGCTGACCACCGCGTCCTGCACGCTGGTCAGCTGCAGGAACTTCGCCACCGTCACCTTATCCGGATGCTGGGCCACCAACTGGTCGACGCAGGAGATGAAGCCCTGGCCGCTGTTGACGTAGGACTGCATCTCTTCATGCGCCTTGCGCATGTCGGCCTCGGGCGCGGTCTTGCCGTCGGGAATGGTCGGCACTTTCTTGGGGAAGGGGCAGGTCCAACCATCGTCGTCATCCGCCTTGGCGCCGGCGGCGGGGGCCGCGGCGGCGGGCGCGGTGGGCTTCGCGGCGGACGGCATGATGGGCGCGGAACCGGCCGTAGGCGCCGCCGGCTTCGCCGCCTGGGCCCAGGCGGGGGTGGAACCGGCGAACGCAAGGGTTGTTGCCGAGGCGAGGACGGGCAGGATCAACAGGGACCGGCGGACGGCGACACGCAGGCTCACGGGCAAGGTTTCCTCAAGACGAAGGGCAAGGGCGCCAGCATAATGGACTGGCGCACTAAGGCATAGCCGACATGCAATGGCAAGCAGGGGGCAAGAAGGGCGGCAACCGGCCGCAACGCCATTGCCGCCGCCCCGGCCGATCGTGCTAAACCGGTGATGACGGGTGCGCCTGCGCACCCCTAGGCGAACGGTGCGGTTGCGAGCGATGATCGGCGTTTTCGATTCAGGCCACGGCGGATTGACGGTGTTGCGCGCCCTGGCCGACCAAATGCCCGACCGCCGTTTCGTCTACCTGGGCGACCACGCCAACGCCCCCTATGGCAACCGCACGCCGGAGGAAATCTACCGCTACACCGTGGCGGGGGTGGAACGCCTGTTCGGCCTGGGCTGCCCCCTGGTCATCCTGGCCTGCAACACTGCCTCGGCCCAGGCCCTGCGCCGCTTGCAGCAGACCTGGCTGCCCGCCGCCTACCCGGACCGCCGGGTGCTGGGCGTGCTGGTGCCGATGGTGGAGGCCATCACCGGCGTGCCGTGGATGGCCGACGTGGCGGCCGGGTCGCGCGCGGGCGAGCCGCGCACCGTCGCCATCTTCGCCACCCATCACACGGTCAGCAGCGGGGCCTACCCCACGGAGATCGCCAAACGCGCGCCGGAGGTGCGGGTGGTGCAGCAGGCCTGCCCCGACCTGGTGCGCCTGATCGAAGCCGACGCCCCGGTTGAGACCATTCGCGCCGCCATCGAGGATTATGCCGGTCAGTTGATGGCCCAATTGGACGGCGTGCCGCCGGACGCGGTCGTGCTGGGCTGCACCCACTATCCCCTGGTGGCAGACCTGTTCGCCCAGGCCCTGCCCCCCGGCGTGGAAATCCTGGACCAGCCCAACCTGACGGTCAGCAGCCTGCGCGCCTATCTGGAACGCCACCCGGAATATGAGCTGCCCAGCCGGGCGAAGGAGCAGGGCGGCGTGGAGGCTTTCCACACCACCGGCCCGGCGGAACCCATCACCCGCCTGGCCAGCCGTTTCTTCGGCGGTGAAGCATGCTTCCACAGCATGGGGCCTGACCCCATCCCGGCCAGCCTTGAAGGTTAGCGAGGGAACTCCAGCTGTATGGCCGGGAATTCGCACCAGATTTGGACCGCCTGCGGGCGGATGAACAGATGCCAGCTGGACAGCCGCTTAGGCTTCCGGTTCTTGAAGCCCTTGGGCGTCAGCAAGGCCACGTTGGCCCCGCCCGCCGGGTCGCGTACCGATTGATAGCGGATGAGCTGGACCCCCGCTTGGCGGGCAGTATCGGCCACATCCTGGCAGGGGGCATAATTAGCCCCGTCCGTCCATAACGCCTCGTCCCGATTCAAGGGAGGAGCCGTCAGGTCCAGCGCCCGGTCCACAGCGCAGGCCACCTCTATGCCCGTCCGTTCCATGGGGCGGGCGGGAAGCTGGGTTCCAGGGGATTCCAGGAAGAACAGCAGGGCGTAGTGCGCCGCTTCCGCCGCCGCAGTTTCCGGCCGTTCGGCGGCGTAGTACACGCCATCAGCCTGATGGGCGCGACGGAAGCGTGAGCCATGGGGATAGGGTGAATAGCGGAAAGGGGTCGCCAGCAGGAAATGCAGCCCGTCGCACTCCGGCGGCATCGGCGGCTTGGTCTCCTCCAGCATGTCCTCCAGCAAGGCTTGGTCGGCCAGCGTGCCCACCAACCGGATGGTGGAAGCACGCGCCTGGTTTTCCACCAGGCGCCACAGATCATGTCCGTAAGGCCGCGCCTCAGACGCGAGCGCGGCGGGCGTCCACATAGCTCACAACCGAGGCCAGGCCGACGATGCTTTGGACGAGGTCAATAGGGCGGCCGCGCAGCGCCAGATTCTCCGTCCGCAACCACGAACGGGAACTGGCATCGTCACCGCCGGTGATGGCATCCAGGCCCCGGAACATACGAATGAACAGCAGGCCCAGTTCGAAGGCCTTGTCCTTGCGCGTCAGCTTGAAGGCGCCCGCGCGCAAGCGACTGACAGAGGCGGGCGACACGCCGATGGTGCGGGCCAGAATGGCGTCCGGCACTTGCAGGATGTCCGCCGCGCGGCACAGCGCCTGGGCAAGCACGGCGCTTTCATGCTCGGGCGAGCGATCCCGCGCACCGTCCAAGTGGGACATCACCACCTCCATAGAAAGATTTTTATTTCAATCTTTCTATGGAAAGATAGGACGGCCGCCGCGAGTGGTCAATGGCTTCCCCTTATAGGCTTTCGAAATCCAGACCGATGTCGAAGTTGGTGACGGAGTGGGTGAGCCAGCCCAGGGAGATCAGGGTCACGCCCGTCTCCGCTACCGCCCGCACCGTCTCCGGCGTGATGCCGCCGGAGGCCTCGGTGATCAGGCGACCGGCCACCATGTCCACCGCCTGGCGCAGGGTGGCCGGGGTCATGTTGTCCAGCAGGACGGCATCCACCGGCAGGGTCAGCAGCTCCTCCAGCTGAGCCAGGGTGTCGACCTCCACCTCGATCTTCACCATGTGACCGACATGGGCGCGGGCGCGCTCCACCGCGGCACGCAGGCCGCCGGCCGCCACCAGGTGGTTGTCCTTGATCAGGACGGCGTCATCGAGGCCGAAGCGGTGGTTGCTGCCACCGCCCACGCGCACGGCGTATTTCTCCAGCGCGCGCAGGCCGGGCGTGGTCTTGCGGGTGCAAACGATATGGGCGCCCGTGCCCTCGATGGCCCGTACCAGTTCCGCCGTCTTGGAGGCGATACCGCAGAGGCGGCCTAGCAGGTTCAGGGCCGTGCGCTCCCCCGACAGGATGGGGCGGGCCGCCCCCTCCACCACCGCCACCGCCTGGCCCGGGGCCACGCGGGCGCCGTCGGCCACCAGGGTACGCACCGACAGGCTGGGGTCCAGCAGGGAGAAGGCGGACAGCGCCGGGGCCAGGCCGGCGATGACGCCGGCGTGGCGGGCCTGGAACAGGGCGCGGGCCTGGGTTTCCACCGGGATGCAGGCGTCGGCCGTGACGTCGCCCGCCCGGCCCAGGTCCTCCAGCAACGCGGCGCGGACCAAGCCTTCGTACATCACGGGATAAAGCGGGGCGACAGGCGTGCTCATGAACGGGTTTCCCGGGTGGTGGCGGGCTCAACCTCGGCCACGCGGCCGAGGTCGGAATAGGTCAGGATCTGGTGATGGCGCCAGGCGTCGCGGGTTTCCGGATGATCCGCCCGGGTATGGGCGCCCCGGCTTTCCTCCCGCCGCTTGGCGGCTTCCACCACCAGGCGGGACAGCAGCAGACGGTTGCGCAGTTCCAGGCCGGCGCGGATGCCGTCATAGTCGCGGGCCGGCACCAGGCGCTCGGCCGCCAGGGTAAGGCCCTGCAGGCGCGCCGCAGCCTCGGCCAAGCCCAGGCCGTCGCGCACCAGGCCCACCTTTTCCGCCATCAGCAGCTGGGCCTCGGCCGCCAAATCGGCGGCGGCGGCCCCGCCGGGCACCACAGGAGCGTCGGGTACCGCCACCGGCTGGGGGGCGGCCGGTTCGGCCATCAGCGCCGCCGCCACGCGGCCGGCGAACACCACCGCCTCCAGCAGCGAGTTGCTGGCCAGGCGGTTGGCGCCGTGGACATGGGTGCAGGCGACCTCACCCGCCGCCCACAATCCTGGGATGGAGGTGCGGCCATCGGCATCCGTCAGCACGCCGCCCATGTGGTAGTGCGCGGCGGGCGCCACGGGTACGGGGGCGGCGGCGGGGTCCAGGCCGGCCTCGGCGCAGATGCCGGCCACGGTGGGGAATTTTTCCGACTTTCCAGCCGCCCATAAGGGCCGCAGGTCCAGGAACACCTTCTCGCCCCGCGCCACGCGGCGGCCGATGGCGCGGGCCACCACGTCGCGGGGCGCCAGTTCGGCATCGGGATGCTCATCGGCCATGAAGGCGTGGCCGCTGGCGTCCAGCACCTTGGCGCCGGCGCCACGCAACGCCTCGGTCAGCAGGGGCCGGCGGCCGGGCGGGCCGGCGACGGCCAGGGCGGTGGGATGGAACTGCACGAATTCCAGGTCGGCCAAATGGGCGCCGGCGCGGGCGGCCAGGGCCATTCCGTCGCCCGTGGCCTCCGGCGGGTTGGTGGTCACGGCCCACAACTGGCCGGTGCCGCCGGTGGCCAACACCACGTGCGGGGCGACGTGCAGCACCCAGCCAGTGCAATCCTCATAGGCCAGAACGCCCTGCACCCGTCGCCCGCGCCCGGTCTCACGCACGACCAGGTCGGCGGCGGCGGCGCGGGTGTGGATGCTGATGCCCGGGGTGGCGCGCACGCGGTCGGCCAGGAAGGTGACCAGGGTGCGGCCGGTGGCGTCGCCCCCGGCATGCAGGATGCGGTGGCGGCCGTGCGCCGCCTCACGCCCCAGCAGGGGCTTGCCATCCGCCCCGCGGTCGGCGGGCAGGCCGGCCTTCAGCAAAGCCGACATCTCGACGATACCGGCCTCGGCCAGCAGGCGGGCCATGCCGGGGTCGGTCAGTCCCGCCCCGGCGGCCACCGTGTCGGCGGCATGGTCGGCGGCGCTGTCGCCGGCGCCCAGCGCCACGGCCACGCCGCCCTGGGCCCACAGGCTGGATCCGCCGGGCAGGTCATCCGTCTTGGTCAGCAGGCGGACCTTACGCCCGGCCTGGGCGAGGGCCAGCGAGGCCGCCATGCCGGCGGTGCCGGACCCGACCACCACGACGTCGCTGTGGACAACCTGCACAGGCGATACCGGATAAGACGCGCCATCCATGGCATCAAGCTCCGTCACCAGGGGAACGGGAAGGAAGGCCGGCCCAATGCCGGCCTAGCAGGAAAAGACGCGGGCGATCAGCGGCCCACGGCCAGCATGCGCTCCACCGCCAGGCGGGCGCGGTCGGCCACGGTGGGATCGATCTCCACCTTGGGTTCCATGGTCCGCAGCGACTCCAGGATGTTGGAGAGGCTGACCCGCTTCATGTGGGGGCACAGGTTGCAGGGGCGGATGAATTCCACGTCCGGATACTCGGTCGCGACGTTGTCGCTCATGGAGCATTCGGTGACCATCAGCACCCGGTTCGGCCGCGCCTCGCCCACATACTCCACCATGCGGGCGGTGCTGCCGACGAAGTCGGCCTCGGCCAGCACCTCGGGCGGGCATTCGGGATGGGCGATGATGGTCAGATCCTTGAAGCGGGTGCGGTAGTCGCGCAGTTCCGCCCCCGTGAAGCGCTCATGCACCTCGCAGTGGCCCTTCCACTTGATGATCTTCTTCTTGGTCTGGGTGGCGACCCAGCTGGCCAGGTATTCGTCGGGCAGGAACAGCACGCTGTCGCTGTCCAGCGATTCCACGATCTCCACCGCGTTGCCGGAGGTGCAGCAGATGTCGCTTTCCGCCTTCACCTCGGCCGAGGTGTTCACATAAGTGACCACCGGCACGCCGGGGTGCGCCTCGCGCAGCAGGCGGATGTCGGCGGCGGTGATGCTGTCGGCCAGCGAGCAGCCGGCGCGCATGTCGGGCATCAGCACCGTCTTGGACGGGTTCAGGATCTTGGCCGTCTCGGCCATGAAGTGCACGCCGGCCATGACGATGACGTCGGCGTCCGTCTGCGCCGCCTTGCGCGCCAGCGCCAGGCTGTCGCCCACGATGTCGGAAACGCAGTGGAAGATTTCCGGCGTCTGGTAGTTGTGCGCCAGGATGACGGCGTTGCGTTCCTTCTTCAGCGTGTTGATGGCGTGCACCAGTGGCGCATGGAAGGGCCACTCCACCTCCGGGATCACCTTGGCCACCCGCTCATACAGGGGGCGGGTCGCGGCGGCGACGGCGGGGGTGTATTCGAGATCGAGCTCGGCAACGGACATCGGGACACCTGGCAAGCGAACGCGCCCACGAACGACATCGGCCGGCATGGCCGGCCCCCGCGGCGCGACAAGCGGGGGCGTCTTCCCTGTAATCTCACCCTTATGCTCTATTTGAGCATTAGGGTGACTAATGCTCGCTCGGAGCATAAGGGGTGTCAAGCCCGCTTTAAGGGCTCATTCATGTAACTGTCACAGGGGTGCCCCGGGTCCACCGCATCGCTGCACCTGCGAGGAACAAGACCTCAAAAATGGAAAAAGCGGCTGAAACCAGCCGCTTATCCATCAACATTCCTGCCGCGCCCACACGCCGGGCGCCCACTAAAACGAAGCGCTGACTTAATCCAGGGCGAACACTTCCGCCTTGAGGTAGGCGCTTTCCGGCAGCAGGGGGTGCACCGGATGGTCCGGGCCGGCACCGGAAAAGCGCAGGATGCGTCCCTGGCGGCGGGCATCGCCCAGGCCCTTGGCCACCAGCTCGGCAAACAGCTCGGGCGGCATGTTGTGGCTGCAGCTCGCCACCAGCAGGATGCCCCCGGGGGCGGTGATCTGGGCGCCCAGCTTGGCCAGCTTGCGATAAGCGCGGCTGCCGTTGGCCAAGTCCTTCTTGGACTTCACGAAGGCCGGCGGATCGCAAATCACCACCTCGAAGGTTTCGCCGGCCTCGGCCAGGCGCTCCAGCTCGGCGAAGGCGTCGGCCTTGCGCAGTTCCACCGTGTCGGCGACGCCGTTGGCCGCCGCCGCCTTGCCCGCCAGTTCCAGGGCGCCGGCCGAGCGGTCGACCAGCACGGTGCGCGCGGCACCACGCGTGGCGGCCAGCACGCCGAACCCGCCGCAATAGCTATAGAAGTCGATGACCGAGCGGCCCTGCGCCAAGCTGGCGACAAAGGCGCGGTGGTCGCGCTGGTCATAGAACCAGCCCGTCTTCTGACCGCCCGCCGGGTCGGCGAAGAAGGTGGCGCCGTTTTCTTCCACCTTGATGGGGCCATCGACCGCGCCCACGGCCACGCGCACCTCTTCTTCCACACCCTCCAGGGTGCGGGCGGCGCTGTCGTTGCGCAGGATGACGGAAGCGCCGGGGAACACCGCGGCAAGGCCGTCCAGGATCTGGGGCAGCAGGCGGTCCATGCCGGCGGAGTTGGCCTGCACCACCAGCACGTCGCCATAGCGGTCGACGATCAGCGCCGGCAGGCCGTCGGCCTCCGCGTGCACCAGTCGATAGTAGGGCCGCCCGATCATCCGATCGCGCAGCGCCGCCGCCGTGCGGAAACGCTCGGCGAAAAAGCCGGCGTCGATGGTCACCGACAGGTCGCGGGTCAGCACACGCGCCGCGATCAGGGTGTGGGGGTTGAAGGTGGCGATGCCCAGCACGCCGCCGCCGGCGTCGGCCAGCCGCACCAGTCCGCCCTTGGGCAGGGCCTTGGCGGCGGCGTCCATCTGGATCTCGTTGGAATAGGCCCAGGGGTGGCCACCGGCCACGCGCTTGTGCCGGCCCGCCTGGAACAGCAGGGTGGGAAGCTTTTCAGTCATGGGGCGGAGCATAGCGTGCGGCCCCGAAGGCACAACGGCAAAGGGCGCAAGGGATCCCGTCGCCGGAAACGCATCTCGCCATCAGGCCGGCGCGGCCACGGGCTCGGCCAGCAGGTGCTTGCACAGGCGGCGCCCCTCGGGCAGATGGCCCAGGGCGCGGAAGCGCGCCAGCGACGGATGGGCTTTCGCCTGGCTGTCCGGCAGGGTGATGTGGATGGCGTCGCAGCCATACCGCCGGGCGATCCGATCCATTTCCGCCAGCAGGGCGTCCCCCGCCCCTTCCGGATCGAAAAGGTCCAGCGCCACGAACACGTCCACCTGCAATCCCAGGCGATGGCCCAGGTCTGGCAGCAGCAGGTATGAGAACAGGCCATGCATGTAGCGGTGGTCCAGTTGCACCGTGACGATGCCGCCGCGGCTGCCGGGCGCCAGCAGGGCCTGGGCATGGTCGCGCCAGCGCTCCACCGTCAAGTCCGGATAGAACGGGCGCATCAGCGCGTAAGCCTGATCGATCTGTCGGGCGTCCAGCGGACGGGTCACGAAGGTGGGCATGAAGGCGCAAATCCGAGACTGAGGGATAGCCATCCTGATGCCAGGATCCGAACCGTCGCCATGACATGGATCAAAGAATAAACGCGGGGATGGAGTAAGCCAGTCATCGCCATGTCTAGGCTTTTCCTCAGTCGTTTCCTGGCTATATGCTGATCCCGCGGCACTGATTGGGGAACGAAAGACCGGCCGCATCCCTCCGACCGCGATCCGCGCGGGCTCCGGGGGTGACGGCTGACAGCGGAGTGCGGCGATGACCCACATCGATTTTGCCTATCCCAGGGATTCGAATACCCAAACCAACGGGAAGACCGACCCGGCGGGCGAAATCCACCCCTGCAGCGCCTGCACCGTCCGTACCCTGACCGTCTGCGCCGCCCTGGAGGCGGAGGAACTGCGCCGCCTGGCCGAGATCCTGCAGACCACCCGTTTCGACGCCGGCCACACCGTGTTCGGCGAGGGCGACCCGGCGGAAACGCTGTACAACGTCACCTCCGGCACGGTGAAGGTCTACAAGCTGCTGCCCGACGGGCGGCGGCAGATCACCGGCTTCCTGCTGCCGGGCGACTTCTTCGGCCTGTCGGTCAACGACAGCTACGCCTACACCGCCGAGACGGTGACGCCCGTGTCGCTGTGCCGGTTCCCCCGGCGCCGCATGGAGGCGCTGCTGGATGAATTCCCCAAGATGCAGCGCCGTCTGTTCTCCATGGCGTCGAACGAGCTGGCGGCGGCGCAGGACCAGATGCTGCTGCTGGGCCGCAAGACGGCCAAGGAGAAGATCTGCTCCTTCCTGCTGCTGCTGTCACAGCGGGCCAGCCGGCGCGGCCACAAGACCAACCCGGTGCACGTCCCCATGAGCCGCGCCGATATCGCCGACTATCTGGGTCTGACCACAGAAACCGTCAGCCGCACCTTCACCCAGCTGAAGACCAGCCGGGTCATCAGCCTGCTGGAAGGCAACAAGGTGCAAATCCAGGACATGGACGACCTGCTGGATCTGGCCGAGGGGGCTTAGTTTTATATTTTCCCCTCAGGCGGCGGGCGGCCACATCCGTGGCCTTGCCTTGTCCTCGATTTCCAGTCCACTGCGTTCCCCGGAAATCTCCGGCGCCCGCCGTCGCGGGCTAATGGAAATGGAATATATATGTGTGGGGCTTAAACCCCGCGCGCGAACGCCGCCACGTCGGCGTCGAAGCGCCGGGGCGTTTCCATGAACGGGGCGTGCCCGACGCCGTCGTATAGATGCACCAGCGCCTGCGGCAGGGTTTCCGCCAGCCAGTCGGCCATGGTGGGCAGGATCACCGGATCCGCCCGGCCATGGACCACAAGGGCTGGACGGTCGAACGCCGCCAGGGCGGCGCCATCCATCTGGCGGCGCATCATCGCCCGTCGCGCCGCCAGCGGTACCGACAGGGTATCGGCCACCGCCGCATCTGCCTCATTCCGCTCACCAAGCGCCTCAGCCAGCGCGCGGGCACCGGCCTCTTGTGCTGCCAGGTCGTCGGAGAGGATGGGCGGGAAATGGGCCTTGGCGGCGGGCCCCAGATAAGGGGCGGCCGCCTTGCCCAAGCGCGGGCAGGCCCCGGCGAAAACCGCGCCGGCGATCCCCTCCGTCCCATACGCCGCCACATGGTCGGCCAGCACGGCACCGCCGTAGGACCAGCCCACCAGGATCACATCCGCCAAGCCCAGGGCGTGGCGTACAGCCATGACATCGCCGCCCCAGTGGGGGCCGTCGCCGTAGGCGGCCGGATCCTGTGGCCGGTCGGACCGGCCATGCCCCCGCAGGTCCAGCGCCAGGAGGCGGAACTCCGCTGCCAGGGAACCGTCGAACTGGGCGCGGAAGGCGCGATGGCTCTGGCCGAAACCATGCAGGAACAGAATGGGCCTGCCCCCGGGCACGCCGCCCTCCGCCACCGCCAGCAGGGTCCCGTCCACCGCCGTCACCTGATGCAGGATCATGGCCTTTGCCTCCCAGATCTTATGTTCCCCACCCGCGATAGCGGCGTCTGACCCCGCACGCAACCCCGCCCCGCGCATTTTTCCCGAGTCCCCCCTTTGACTCGGGGGCCGATCTGCCCCATCTATCGCCGCCATGGGCGTGGAAAATCACATGAAGGAATTCGCCCCGCCGCCTCCTCGGGCGGACGGGCGGGTGAACCTGGTCGGCCTCTCGCGGGACGATCTGGAAGCTGAGGTCGCGAAGGCCGGGCTGGAGCGCTTTCGCGCGCGCCAGCTGTGGCACTGGATCTATCATCGCGGCGCCACCGATTTCGCGGTGATGAGCACGCTGGCCAAGCCGGTGCGCGAGAAGCTGGCCGACCTTTACGTCATCGACCGGCCCACGGCGGTGAAGGACCTGAAGAGCGAGGACGGCACGCGCAAGTGGCTGGCCCGCATGCCCGACGGCCAGGAGATCGAGACCGTCCACATCCCTGAGGAAGACCGCGGCACGCTCTGTGTCTCCTCCCAGGTGGGCTGCACCCTGACCTGCCGCTTCTGCCACACCGGCACCCAGCGCCTGGTGCGCAACCTGGACGCCACCGAGATCGTGGGCCAGGTCATGCTGGCGCGCGACCACCTGGACGAATGGCCGGCCCCGCCCGACGGGCGCATGCTGAGCAACATCGTCATGATGGGCATGGGCGAGCCGCTGTTCAATTACGCCAACGTCGCCAAGGCGCTGAAGATCGTCATGGATGGCGAGGGCATCGCCATTTCCAAGCGGCGCATCACCCTGTCCACCTCCGGCGTCGTGCCCATGATGCGCCAGTGCGGTGATGAGCTGGGCGTGAACCTGGCCGTCAGCCTGCACGCCGTGAATGATGAGCTGCGCGACCGCATCGTGCCGCTGAACCGCAAGTACCCCATCAAGGAACTGATGCAGGCCTGCCGGGACTATCCGGGCCTCAGCAACGCGCGCCGCATCACCTTCGAATACGTCATGCTGAAGGGCGTGAACGACAGCCTGGCCGACGCGCGCGAGCTGGTGCGCCTGCTGCGCGGCATCCCGGCCAAGATCAACCTGATCCCCTTCAACTATTGGCCGGGCGCACCGTTCGAGTGCTCGACCGACGAGCAGATCACCAAGTTCGCGAACTTCGTGAACAACGCCGGCTACGCCTCGCCCGTGCGCACTCCGCGCGGCCGCGACATCCTGGCCGCCTGCGGCCAGCTGAAGAGCGAGAGCACCAAGCCCACCGCCCAGGCTCGCATCGCGGCGCTGGAGGCGCACAAGGCCCTGCAGGCCGAGTACGCCGCCCAAGTGGCGGAAAAGGAAGCCGTGCTGGCCGCGACGGGGACTCTTTAAGGGTTCCCAAACGCCGGGCGCGGCCATCCGGCCGCTTGGCTCATCCTCCCTTTTCAGTCCGCTGCCGCTTCCCGAAAAGGTCCGGCCACCGCAGTCGCGGTCTACAGCGCATGAAGGGTCATGCCGCTGGTGCGCTTTCCATCCCGGCGCCTGAGCCATCTCAAGGCGGGGCTGACGCCAGCCCTGTAATCCCTGCCGCGCTTTGCTATCATCCGGTCCATAAGGACCGTGGGGGACGCGCGCTTTGGATCTGGGTACCGATCTCGTCAACAGCCTGATGATCCACCTCGGCATCACGGCCCTGCTGCTGTGGCCGGCCCATCGGCTGGTCATCCGCGCCGGCCTGCCCCGCCGCTGGCCCCTGTGGCTGGCTCTGCCGCTGCTGGGCCCCGTCATCTTCCTGGTGCTGCTGGCCAGGACGCCCTGGCCCGTCCTGCCCGCCCGCCCACCCAAGATGCACCCGCGCGAACGCCTGAAGCGCGAGCGGGCGGCCGCCCAGGCCGCCGCGTCGGAGTAAGCGCCCATGCTGCCGCTCGCCTACGCCCCCGCCCTCGGCCTGCTGCTGCCCAACTGGGCCGCCCTGCTGATCGTCGTCATCCTGGCCACCATCGCCGTCTGTGCCGCCGGCCTGGTGCTGGCCAAGGTGGGCCGCAACCCCTACTGGGCGCTGCTGCTGTACTTCCCCATCCTGGGCGTGCCCGCGCTTTGGTACCTGGCCTATACGCGCTGGCCTCGGCAGAGGGGAAATGGCTAAGCCCCCACGCCCATGAAGGCTGGGGATGCGGTCGCGGCAGGCGCACTAATCTTGCCAGGCGGGCGGCCGGGGGATAACGTCCGGACGCATTCCACCCTGACCTTTAGCGGGCGTACAGTCATGAGCGTCAAGAAAGTTGTCCTCGCCTACTCCGGCGGTCTCGACACCTCCGTCATCCTGAAATACCTGCAGGAGACGTATAAGTGCGAGATCGTGACCTTCACCGCCGACCTGGGCCAGGGTGAAGAGCTGGAGCCCGCCCGCAAGAAGGCCGAGCTGCTGGGCGTGAAGCCCGAGAACATCTACATCGACGACCTGCGTGACGAGTTCGTGCGCGACTTCGTGTTCCCCATGTTCCGGGCCAACACGCTGTATGAGGGCGTCTACCTGCTGGGCACCTCCATCGCCCGGCCGCTGATCGCCAAGCGCCAGATCGAGATCGCCAAGGCCGTCGGCGCCGACGCCGTGGCCCACGGCGCCACCGGCAAGGGCAACGACCAGGTGCGGTTCGAGCTGGGCTATTACGCCCTGAAGCCGGACATCAAGGTCATCGCCCCCTGGCGCGAATGGACCCTGAACAGCCGCACCGCCCTGCTGGAGTTCGCCGAGAAGCACCAGATTCCGATCGCCAAGGACAAGCGCGGTGAGGCGCCGTACAGCACGGACGCCAACCTGCTGCACATCTCCTACGAGGGCAAGGCGCTGGAGAACCCGTGGGAAGAGCCCGACGAGGACATGTACACCCGCACCGTCGCCCCGGAAAAGGCGCCGGACACCCCCACCTATGTCGAGATCGAGTTCGAGGGCGGCGACCCGGTGGCCGTAGACGGCCAGAAGCTGGGCCCGGCGGCCCTGCTGACCCGCCTGAACGAACTGGCCGGCGCCAACGGCATCGGCCGCCTGGACCTGGTGGAGAACCGCTATGTCGGCATGAAGAGCCGCGGCGTGTACGAGACCCCCGGCGGCACCCTGCTGTCGGTGGCCCACCGCGCCATCGAGAGCCTGACGCTGGACCGCGGCGCCATGCACCTGAAGGACGAGGTCATGCCGCGCTATGCCGAGCTGATCTACAACGGCTTCTGGTTCAGCCCGGAGCGTGAGGCCCTGCAGGCCCTGATCGACCAGACGCAGAAGCGCGTCACCGGTGTCGTGCGCCTGAAGCTGTACAAGGGCTCCGCCCGCGTGGTCGGTCGCCAGAGCCCGAACTCGCTGTACCGCCTGGACTACGTCACCTTCGAGGCCGACAGCGTCTACAACCAGAAGGACGCCGAAGGCTTCATCAAGCTGAACGCCCTGCGCCTGCGCCTGGGCGCCATGGCCGGCAAGCAGTAAGCCCTACCGCTCCAAGGAAGCCCCGTTCGGGAAACCGGGCGGGGCTTTTTTGTTGGGCGCTGTCCGAGCGTCCGGCATCAGCATATCCTTCTCATCCCCTGAGCCAGACATAAGAGGCTTTCCGTCATGACGGACCGGACCCTGTCGCCATCGGACATAACCCCGGTGTCCCCACCCGGGCCGCACAGCGCGGATGACCAGCCAACGGACGCCCCTGTCCGAAACGCCTACGCTTATGCCATAGCGGCCCTTCCTCCGATTGCCGCACTGATCGAGTACGCCCTTCTCCAGATTCACAGCGCACCGCGCCATGATGCCGAGATGGTCGGCAGCGTTATTGCGGGCATCGCGTATTTGGTAATGGCTGGACTGGACAGGGGAGCCATCCGTCCAGCGTTAAACCGGTTGGGCCGGGACTTCTCTTTCTTCTGGGTGCTTTTCATACCCGCCTATCTGTGGCAGCGAACTACCTGCCTAAACCAGTCGCGCCGGATATTCTGGATCTGGTGGCTTGGTTTCGGCATCAGCGTGGTACTGGACGCACTGCTGAATAATAGCTAAGGGCCGCGATTGGCCTCTAATCCCTGGCCGTCGCGCGCACCACCGCTAGCAGCGCCTCCGCCTCGCCCGCCACCTCCACGACCTTGCTGCGGTCGGTCTGGCCGGCGACGATGGTCAGGCTGGATTTGGGCACGCGCCAGGTCTTGGACAGCAGCTTCAGCACGGCCTCGTTGGCCTTGCCGTCCTCGGGCACGGTCGTGACGGCCACCTTCAGCAGCTGGCGGCCCTCCGGCCCCTCCATGAGGCCCTGGATGGCGGTGCGGGAGGCGCGGGGGGTGACGCGCAAGTACACGCGCACCCCGTCCGGCACCCCCTCGACGAAAGGCTTCGCATCCACCGCCTTAGCGGAACATCAGGGAACTGAACATGTAGTTCTGGATCAGCCGTTCCAGCGCCCAGATGATCAGCATCAGCACGATGAAGGAGATGTCCACGCCACCCAGGTTGGGCACGACGTTGCGGATGGGACGCAGCAGCGGTTCCGTCAGGCGGTAGGTGATGTCCATCAGGGTGGCGACGAAGCGGTTGCGGGTGTTGATCACCCCGAAGAACACCAGCCAGCTCAGGATGGCGCTGATCATCAGCACCCACCAGGCCAGGTTCAGAACCACGAGCAGCAGTTCCAGGATGGTGCGGATCAAAGGATCCATAGCAGGTCCGTCCCCAATGGTTTCAACGGCATGGGCGCCACCCTACGGGCGGGGCGCCCCCTTGTCCAGCGCGGGCCCGCACTGGACAGGGGCGCCGACGCCGAAGCGGCCCCACCACCGGAAGCACCCCGGCCCCCGCATGCCCAGCATTCCGTTCTTTTCGCGGAATGGCCGCTTGACATGCCCGGTCGCCCTGAGCATTATCCCGCCCACTTCAGGCGCCCGGGACTATGCCCGCCGCCGGATTTGAGTGTGGGGCCGTAGCTCAGCTGGGAGAGCGACGCGTTCGCAATGCGTAGGTCGGGAGTTCGATCCTCCTCGGCTCCACCAAATCCCCCCCTTCCAAGACATTAATGACGAGATGTTGGGCGGACCGGCCGGCGCCGGCCTCTTGCCGCGCCTTGAAGCATCCCAAAGGGAAGCGGCGCGGAAGTGCCCCTTCCGCGCCGCACCCCTCACCACCCATTGATCAGGATCAGAGGGCGAAGCTGTAGTAGGCCACCAGATTGTTGGCGCCAGGGTTGACCGTGCGGGTGCGCGGGGTGCCGGGGATGGTGACGGTCTTGCCCAGCTCGGCGTTGGAGATGTGGCTGAGGGCGATGGAGAAGCGATCGCCGTTGCCGAAGCGGTAGCCAGTCTCGATCTGGGTGCGGAATTCCAGGGGGTAGCCCATGTCCTTGCCGTCGCCATGGGCGTAATAGCCGGCGGCGGCGCTGGGGGTGATGAAGAAGGGACCCCAGGTGAAGTCGGCCTGCAGGCCGCCATAGCCGTAGAAGCTGCCCTTGAAGGTCTGGATCACGCCCACCAGCGGCTTGATGGCGAACCAGTCCTCCACCTTCACCAGCGACCAGCCGAAGCGGTATTCGGCGGTGACGAACTGGGTCCGGTCGTGGGGGGTGTCGGCGTCCACCTGGAAGAAAGCGGGCGGGTCGATCCAGGACTGGTCATAGATGCCGACGCCCAGGGCCAGCAGGTCGGGATCCCGGTCGGCGGCCAGGGCCGGGGCGGCGATACCCGCCAAGGCGCTGGTCAATATGGACGTGGCCAACAGGGAAGTGGCGGCGCGCAAACCACGGCCGCGCAGGGCCTTGCGATGAGTCTTCGTCATGATCCTGCTTGGGAGAGTAAAGGCGGAGAGGTTTCCGCCTTTATGCAGAGCAATCCCGCGCCAACTCAAGGGGAAATGGACAACATTGCCCAAGGTGCGACGGCATAGACCTGACGCTTCGCGTTCCTATTACCTTTTTACCGGGGTCAGCCGCCGCTCCGCCAATTGAACGCCCCGGGTGATGAGGAAACTCATCCCGAGGTAGACGGCGCCGGCCAGGCAGAACACCTCGATGGGCTGGAAGGTGCGGGCGGCGATGGCCTTGGCCACACCCGTCAGTTCCATCAGCGTGATGGTGCTGGCGAGCGCGCTGCCCTGCAGCATCAGGATGATCTCATTGCCGTAGGCCGGCAGCGCCAAGCGGAAGGCCTGGGGCAGGATGATGCGGCGGAACAGCAGGCCGCCTCCCATGCCGCAGGCGCGCGCCGCCTCCACCTGGCCATGGGGCACGGCCTCGATGCCGCCGCGCATGATCTCCGCCGTGTAGGCGCCGGTGTTCAGCACGAAGGCGATGATGGCGCACCAGTACGGTTCCCGCAGCAGGGGCCACAGCACGCTCTGGCGCACCGCGTCGAACTGGCCCAGGCCGTAATAGATCAGGAAGATCTGCACCAGCAGGGGGGTGGAGCGGAAGACGTGGATGTAGCCGCGCGCCACCCACGACAGGGGCGCCATGTGCGACAGGCGCATCACGGCCACCAGCGTGGCCAGCACCAGCCCCACCAGCAGCGACAGGGCCACCAGTTGCACTGTCAGCCAGGTGCCGGTGACGAACTGGGGCAGGGCCGCCATCAGGGCGGTGACGAGGGGGGAGTTCATCGGGCGGCCCTCCGCACGCCACGCCCGGCCCACCCCTCCGCCCGGGCGAACAGGCGGCCGGACAAGCCGGCCAAGGCCAGATACAGCAGGCCGGCGGTGGTGAAGAACAGGAAGGGCTGGCGGGTGGCGCCCTGGGCCAGATAGGCCACGCGCATCAGTTCCACCAGAGCCACCACGGAAACCAGCGAGGTGTCCTTCAGGGTCAGCTGCCAGACGTTGCCCAGGCCGGGCAGGGCATAGCGCAGGGTCTGGGGCAGCATGACGCGGCGGAAGGTCAGCCAGCGGTTCATGCCCAAGGCCTTGGCGGCCTCGACCTGGCCATGGGGCACCGCCAGGGCGCCACCGCGCAGCACCTCGGCGGAATAGGCGCCGGACACCGTCCCCACCGCCAGGATACCCACGGGCAAGGCCGACAGTTCCACCGGCCCGTTGAAGCCCAGCAGGCTGACGACCCAGGTGGCCGCGCTGTTGCCGCCGAAGAACAGCAGGTAGATGACCAGCAATGAGGGCACACCGCGCACGATGGTGGTGTAGACATCCGCCGCGACCCGGCCACCCCGATGGCCGGACAGCTTCAAGGCCGCCGCCGCTCCGCCCAGGGCCAGGCCCCACAGATAGGCCGACACCGCCACCAGCAGGGTCATCCCCATGCCCTGCAGCAGTTGCAAGCCCCAGCCCCGCGCACCGAAACCCAATAGGTCGATCATTACCTTGCCAATTCCTCAGACGCCGGCGGGCCATCCGGCCCTTGGCTGGTCCTCGATTTCCAGTCCACTGCGTTCCCCGGAAATCTCCGGCGGCCCCGGTCGGGGCCTAGTCGCTACGCTTGCCTCTCATGCCTCAGACGCCGGCGGGCCATCCGGCCCTTGGCTGGTCCTCGATTTCCAGTCCACTGCGTTCCCCGGAAATCTCCGGCGGCCCCGGTCGGGGCCTA
>NZ_VITO01000013.1:0-33536 GCF_007828025.1 Nitrospirillum bahiense | reverse complement strand
CTAAGTCGCTACCAGCGGGCCCGCTAAGGCCCTAGGCCGCGACCGCGGCCGCCGGAGCGAGTACCGAAGGGCGCAGCGAGGATAGCCAAGGGGCGGATGCCCCGCCGGCGCCTGAGGCAACCCAAGACTCGGCGCTTGAGGGAAAAATCACTTCGCCGACGCGTCGAAGTGGAACCACTGTTCCGCCAGCTTCTTCATGGTGCCGTCTTCCTTGGCGGCGGTAATGGCGTTGTTCAGGGCGTCCAGCAGGCGGCCGTCGCCCTTGCGCAGGGCGGCGGCGATGCCGGGGCCCAGCAGGCCGCCGGTGATGCCGGGGCCGAAGGTGGCGGCGTTCTGGCCGTCGGTGCCCTCCAGGAAGGGCTGCCAGCCGGTCATGTCGGCCAGGCCGGCGTCGACACGGCCGGTCGCCAGGTCCAGCGACAGGTTCTGCAACGTATCGTAGCGGCGGATGGTGACGGTATCGCCCAGGTAGGTGTCCAGGAAGTTGGCGTGGATGGTGGCCACCTGCACGCCCACGGTCTTGCCCTTCAGCGCCGCCTTCAACTTGTCCATGGCCTGGGTGGAGGCCTCGTCCATGTTGGAGATGTCCAGCCGCTGCAGGCCGAAGTCGATCTTGGTCAGGGGGCTGTCCTTGGGGGCCACGAAATAGGCCGGGGTCACCACGTAGGGAACGGTGAAGTCCACGGCCTGCCGGCGGTCTTCCGTCACGGACATGCCGGCCAGGATGACGTCATACTTGCCAGCCTGCAGGCCGGGGATGATGCCGTCCCACGCCTGGGCGGCGATCTCGCACTTCACGCCCAGGCGCCGGCACAAATCCTTGGCCAGGTCGATCTCGAACCCCTTCAGCGTGCCGTCGGGCTCCGCCACGTTGAAGGGCGGGTAGGCCCCCTCCGTCGCCACACGCAGGGGATTGGGCACCCCCTGGTCGGTCACGGTGGGCGCGCCGGTGCCGGACGGCGTGCGGTGCGTCGCCAGGTACGCAGCCCCGGCGACCACCGCCACCGCGATCAGGCCCAAGACCAGCTTCTTCATGAAACCCCCTACGAAACCAATGACGGGACGGTCCGCATCAACACCCGGTGTCCGATCGGCCGCCGCTCTTTGTTGTCCAGTATGCCTTAAGCGGGCCGGGCCAGGAATTGCCGGCAGCGGTCGCTGCGGGGGTTGCCGAACACCTCGTCGGGCGTCCCCTCTTCCTCCACCCGGCCCTGGTGCAGAAACAGGACGTGGGAGGAGACGTCGCGGGCGAAGGCCATCTCATGCGTCACGATCAGCATGGTGGCGCCCTCGTCCGCCAATTGGCGGATGACGCGCAGCACCTCGCCCACCAGCTCGGGATCCAGCGCCGAGGTCGGCTCATCGAACAGCATGACGCGGGGCTGCATCGCCAGCATGCGGGCGATGGCGGCGCGCTGCTGCTGCCCGCCCGACAACTGGCTGGGATAATAATCCTGCCGCTGGCCCAGGCCCACCTTGTCCAGCAGGGCCTTGGCCCGGTCCATCGCCTCGGCCCGGGGGACGCCCAGGACATGCACCGGCGCCTCGATCACGTTCTCCAGCACCGTCATGTGGGTCCACAGGTTGAAGCCCTGGAACACCATGCCGAGGCGCTGGCGGATGCGGTCCACCTGTTTGCGGTCAGCCGGCACCGCCGCGCCGCGGCGGTCGCGCCCCATGCGGATCAGTTCGCCATTCACCCAGACCTGGCCCTCGTCCGGGGTCTCCAGCAGGTTGATGCAGCGCAGCAGCGTGCTCTTGCCCGAGCCGGAGGATCCGATGAGGGAGATGACGTCGCCGTCCCGCGCCGTCAGGGAGACGCCCTTCAGCACCTCCGTCTCGCCGAAGCGCTTGTGCAAGTCCCGCACAAGAATGGCGGTGTTGGCTTGGTCGGCCACGGCGACAGCCGGCGATTGCGTCATAGGACCCCGAAATTCGTCCGGACCCATCCGGACCTGAAAGCGCACCCGGCCGGCGCGGCGATGGGGGCCGCGCGCCAGCCGGTGACCGTGAATGACCGTGGGACGTTTCCTTGGAAGGAAACCCCGAAGCCGGCAAAACTACCGTGCGCCGCCCGGGACGGAAAGAGGTTTCCTGTCACGGCCCAAAGCGGGGACTGCAGGCCTTGACGGCACCCAGGGCCGATGCAGCCCCCGCCAAACGTGGTAGTGTGGCCTGGCACCCCGACGCCCGGCGGCGATGGGGCGCCGTCGTTCATCATCCGGAACCGTCCAGCGCCCATGAGCACAGGCATCCAGCCCGCGGCCAACCGCAGCACACACTTCCTGTTCGACCACAAGGTCTTCACGGTCGACGGTTGCCGCTTCATCCTGTCCAAGACGAACGATGAGCCGGTGATGTGCATGAAGCTGGGCAAGCTGGACGTCGAGGTGCCCATCGAGAAGATCTGCACCGAGTTCGGCATCCAGCCCAAATCCTTCGACGGCCAGCTGCTGACCATGGCGGCCAAGGGCCTGCGCTATGTGCGCGAAATCCGCCCCGGTGACACCATTCCCAACGAGCTGATCGACGGCACCGCCAGCTGGCGGGTGGACGAGCGGCATTACAATGTGGCCAAGGGCCGCCTGACGGTGCAGCTGGTCACCTGGCTGACGGGCGGCGAGACCGTGGTGTCCAGTCCCGAGCAGCTGGAACAGGTGGTGGAAGACCCCGGGACCAAGGCCCGCGTCCACGAGGCCTTCCGCATGATCGCCAACCGGCTGTCGCTGGCCGGCGATCCGGAGGAGGAGATCGGCCTGCACATCGACATGCTGGCCAAGGAGCTGTCCTATATCGAGGCACTGCGCGAGCGGTCCCTGGCCCTGCACAAGGTCCGCCAGGGGCTGGAGACGGCCCACCGCATCTACAAGGCCGAGCGCATGGTCAAGGAAGAGATCGTGCGCATGCAGACCTTGTCGCTGCCGCCTATCGCCGACCTGGAATCCCGATTCGCCCAGGTGGACGCCCAGACGGGTGAGATCCTGGCCATGCTGCGCAAGTTCGACCAGAACATCAGTTACATCCGGGAGATGCGCGACGATTTGCACCAGTCGCTGCTGCCCTGGGACGAGGTGCTGGATGGCTGGCTGACCGTGACGGTGGAGAAGAGCCCGGAGCTGGAGGCCCTGATGAAGCGGACCTACCACTTCCTGGCCAAGCGCTACAGCCAGGCCACCCAGTGGCGTTTGGCGACGCGGCCCGCGCCGAAATAAATTTCGGTACTATTCGTTTGCCTCAGGCGCCGGCAGGCCCGTCCGGGCCTTTGGCTATCCTCATTTTGCGGTCCGCTGCCGCTCCCCGCAAAACTCCGGCGGCCCCGGTCGGGGCCTAGGCTGGCGCTTTGAGGCTAGGCGGCTTTTTTTGACGCTCAGCTGCCGCAGTTGCAGCTGTCGGAGCCGCAGGGGCCGGGGGTCTTGCCAGCGGCGACCTGGCGGCGGCGGATGACGCGGCGGACCGTGGGGCGCAGGACCCAGGCCAGCGCCGCCACCACGATTACACCCACGATGATCTGCTGTAGCATCTCAAGCCCACCCCAGGCTGGCGGCGATGTGGTAGGTCGCGAACGAGGCCAGGTAGGCCAGGGTCAGCATGTAGACGAACATGATGGCCGGCCATTTCAGGGAATTGGTCTCGCGCCGCACCACGCCCAGGGTGGAGGCGCACTGGGGGGCGAAGACATACCAAGCCAGCAGCGATAGGGCCGTGGCCAGCGACCAGCTGTGGCCCAGCGTGTCCATCAGCGCGGTCACATTCTCCTCGCCCCCGCCCACGGCGTAGACGGTGCCCAGGGCCGCCACCGCCACCTCGCGCGCGGCCATGCCGGGGATCAGCGCCACGGTGATCTGCCAGTTGAAGCCGATGGGCGCCACCAGCGGTTGCAGCCAATGCCCGACCATGCCGGCGATGGAATAGTCGATGGCGGGATCGGTCGCGCCCGCCGGTGCGCCGGGGAAGGAGCTGAGGAACCAGATCAGGATCATGATGCTGAGGATGGTGGTGCCGGCCCGCTGCAGGAAAGCCTTGGCCCGGGTCCACACCCCCATCACCAGGTTCTTCACGTCCGGCACCTTGTAGGCCGGCAGTTCCATCAGGAAGGGTTCCACCGTGCCGCGCCACACCAGGCGCCGCATGACGAAGGCGACCAGCAAGGCACTTAGAATGCCGGCGGCGTAGAGCCCGAACATCACCAGCCCCTGCAGGGCAAACACCCCGCCCACCGTGCGGTCCGGCACGAAGGCGGAGATGATCAGGGTGTAGACCGGGATGCGGGCGGAACAGGTCATCAGCGGCGCCACCATGATGGTGGCCAGGCGGTCGCGCCGGTTGTCGATGACCCGGGTCGCCATGATGCCGGGAATGGCGCAGGCGAAGCTGGACAGCAACGGAATGAAGGCGCGGCCGTGCAGGCCAGCCCCGCCCATGATCTTGTCCATCAGGAAGGCCGCGCGCGGCATGTAGCCGAAATCTTCCAGCAGGATGATGAAGGTGAACAGGATGACGATCTGCGGCAGGAAGACGACGATGCTGCCCACGCCGGCGATGACACCGTCGGTGATCAGGCTGCGCAGGATGCCGTCGGGCATGGCGCCGTTGATCCAGGCGGCCAGCGCGTCGAACCCGGCTTTGATGCCGTCCATGGCCGGCTGCGCCCAGGTGAACACCGCCTGGAACATGAAGAACAGCACGGTCAGCAGGATCAGCAGCCCCGCCACCGGGTTCAGCAACACGGAATCCAGCCGGGTGGTCCAGGTGTCGGGCTTGGTCGGTGGACACACCGCCAGCTTGATGATGCGGTCGGCCTCGCGGTGGGTGGCGCGCACCTCTTCCGCCGATGGCTCGTGCCAAGTGTTGGCGCCGGCGGTCGCGGCCGCCGCCAGCTCCATGGCCGCGGTGTCGATGTGCTTCAGCAGGTCGGCCGTGCCGGCCTTGCGCACCGCCACGGTGGGCACCACCGGCACGCCCAGTTCGGCCGACAGGCGCGCGATGTCGATCTCGATGCCGCGATGCCTGGCGATGTCGAACATGTTGAGGGCCAGCAGCAGCGGCCGCCCCACCTGCTTCAGCTCCAGCACCAGGCGCAGCACCAGGCGCAGGTTGGTGGCATCGGCCACGCAGACCAGCAGGTCGGGCTCCGCCTCGCCCTTGAAGCGGCCCAGCACCACGTCGCGCGTCACCTCCTCATCCGGGCTGCGGGCGCGCAAGGAATAGGTGCCGGGCAGATCCAGGACCTGGATGCGCCGGCCCTCGGGCGTGGTGAAGCTGCCTTCCTTGCGCTCCACCGTCACGCCGGCGTAGTTGGCCACCTTCTGCCGGCTGCCGGTCAGGGCGTTGAACAGGGCGGTCTTGCCGCAGTTCGGGTTGCCGACCAGGGCGATGCGGGGGGCCGTCTGCAGGACGGGGGTGATGGCGTTCATGAGCGGCGGTCTTTGGCGATGGCATCTGCGGCGATGGCATCTGCGGCGATGGCGCGCGGGGCGGCCGGCTGGTGCCAGGCGGTGATCAGGATGGCCTCGGCCTCGCGGCGGCGCAGGGCCACGCGCATGTCGTCCACCTTCACGGCGATGGGATCGCGGCCGAACAGGCCCTCATGCAGGATTTCCACCCGTGCGCCCTCGACGAAGCCGATCTCCAGCAGCCGGCGCTCCAGCTCATCCGGGTCCAGGCTGTCATGCAGGGCGCCGTCCAGGCCCACGCGGATAACCCGGCCCACCTCGCCCCTCGCGGCCCTGCTCAAAGGGCGGGCGTCGGCGGGAAGGGCGTCCTGATCCGAGGCGGGCGCGTCCGCAGCGGCGGGGCGGGGGGAGAGATGCATCCGAATACGCCTCAGGCTCCGCTGCCGGAGCCCGTCTAAAGGGGGCTGTCCCGGGAACCGGCCCGGGGCGTCCCGGAAATTAATAGTTATTCTCACGCCTCTGTACAAGGGACGCGCGCCAAGCCGTCGCATGGGGCGGGCGCTAGCGCCTCAGGCACCCGTCCAGCCCGTCGCGGGCAACTATGGCGGCGCGCTGTTCGAGGATGCCGATGCGCCGGGCGACGTAAGGGCCGGGATGCCTCGCGTTCCACTTGCGCGGGCTGGGCAGCACGGCGGCCAAGGCCGCCGCCTGCGCGGGCGACAGGGCCGACGCCGGCACGCCGAAATAGGCGCGGGACGCCGCCTCCGCCCCATACAGGCCCTCGCCCCATTCCACGATGTTCAGATACATCTCCATAATGCGGCGCTTGCCCCAGATCAGCTCGATCAGCTCAGTGAAGCCGAACTCCACCCCTTTGCGCAGCCAGGTGCGGCCGGGCCACAGGAAGGCGTTCTTGGCCGTCTGCTGGCTGATGGTGCTGGCGCCGCGCAGCTTGTGGCCTTCCTCATCCTCGTCCATGGCGGCGTCCACCGCCTGCCAGTCCACCCCGTGATGGCTGCAGAAGCGGCTGTCCTCCGCCCCGATGACGGCGCGCTGCAGGGCAGGCGCGATGCGGTCCAGCGGCATGGGCGTCCAGCCCTGCATCGACACACCCTGCAGGCGGCGGATGAGCATCAGGGGCGTGCCCGGCGGGTCCATCACGGCATAAAGGCAGACCCAGCCCAGGGTGAGCACCACCCCTGTGAGCAGCACGACTTGCGCCCAGCGGAAGGCCCGCCGTAGCATCGCGCGCCGTTCAGGCCGCCGGCCCGCGCTGGCTTTCAGCGGCCTGTTGTCACTGGGGGAGGATCCGTCCATGGCCTACACGCTGTTCTATTTCCCGGGAAATGCCAACCTGGCGCCGCATATGGCGCTGGAGGAAATCGGCGTCCCCTACGAACTGGCGCTGCTGGACCGCGCCAACGCTGAGCATAAGTCGGCCCCCTACCTGGCCCGCAACCCCACCGGCCGCATCCCCACCCTGTTGGCCCAGCAGCCCGACGGCAACGAGGAGACGGTGTTCGAGACCGCCGCCATCCTGCTGCACCTGGCCGACAACCACCCTGATTCGAAGCTGGCTCCCGCCCCCGGCACGCCCGGCCGGGGCCGCTTCCTGACCTGGCTGTTCCACCTGACCAACACCATCCAGCCGGAATACCGCGTCTTCTATTACCCCGAGCAGCACGTGACCGACCCCGCCCACGTCGCCGACGCCAAGGCCACGGCGGAACGGCGCCTGTGTGAGATGTTCGCCCTGGTCGACCGCGAACTGGCCACCCGCCCTTACATCGCCGCCGACCATCTGACCGTCGCCGACTTCCTGCTGCTGATGCTGGTGCGCTGGGGCCGCAATTTCACCCACCCGCCCCGCGACCTGCCCCACCTGGGCCGCCTGTGCGCCGAGCTGCTGGCCCGGCCATCGGTGCAGCGCGCCTTTGAGCAGGAGGGGCTGGCGGCGCCGTTTGTTTGAGCGGCTTGGATTATTTGGCAGCCGTACCGTCTCTATTAACGGGGCCTCATCTGCTGCCTCGACCTCTCTTGACCCTTCGTCAAATCCAAGGTCCGGATGACATCCTTCTGCACCGCGATCCAAGCGTCCCCATCGCTTTGCAGCAAAAGCCCTTCGACACCGCCATTCAACAGCGTCATTTGAAGAGCCTCCCTTAAGGAAATTCCGCAAAAGGGAGGCTTAATCCTATGATCTTCCTTTGATGTGTAAAATATAGCCATCTGGCCATCCGGCAATTTCGCCGTCGCCATGTGTGCTTTTCCATCGCGCACCGCATCGGAGAGGCCGCCTTTCGGAAATTCATTAGCATTGGTAATGTTGAAAAAAATTTCTTCCCTCAAGAAATTTTCCAGGACGCTCGCACCATCTTCCCAAGACCGGCTATCAGCCACGATATCATTTAAATTCATTCGTCCCTCCTATTGGGCACCATATTCTTTGAGAGTAATGAGAGACGGTTTCCCAGAGGGACCGATAACCTCTTTGTAGATGCCGTCTGTGCCGTACATGATGTTTGCTGCTGGCGAGCAGGCTTCGTAGGTGCAAGCGGCCCAATGAACGTCCCCCATATTGGGCTGCAAAAGCTCGGAAAGTCTCGTAGGCGAGGTAACCGTCTGGCCCCCCATTATCTTGAGACCGTCTGGCGGATAAAGCGTGTAGTCGGGCATCACCTCACCCGGACCAAACGTCTTACTGTAAACATGTGATACGTCCTGCCCCGTCTCAATCATATTGCCAAGCGGGTCACTGATGGTGGCTCCGTGTTCGGAATAAACCGTCACGGACGTTCCCTCCGGTATGGCGACCGACCCGCTCTCATAGCCGCCATGCCCGCTGAGGATCACCTTGCGCGGCGGAGGTGGCACGACCTTCTTCGGCGGCAACGGCGGATCCGCCGGCGGCGGGGGCGGTTCCTCGACCACCGGGCGCTTGCCGCCCGACGCCGGCTTCACCTTGGCGACCAGGGCGATGATTGCGTTGATGGTCAGGATGGTGAGGCCGGCGGCGGTGCGTTTGGCGGCCTCGTCCAAATCGTGCTGGGTCTTGGCGGTGGTGGCCAGGGCGATGCCGTGGCCCAGGTCGTTCAGGCCCTGGAACACCGACCAGCCCACCATGGCATAGCCCACGCCCAGCAGGATCACGTCGATGGCCTCGCCATATCCCGCCAAGTGACCGCCGGCCCATACCACCAGGAAGCCGGCCAGCCAGTACAGCGTCTCGCGCGTGAACAGGCTTTTGGCCGCCTGCTGCATCTCACGCGGCAACAGGGGCACGCAGCGGCGCAGCGTGGCGACGACGCGGTCGGTCACCGACCATTGCGCGGGCTGGCCGGGCGGATCCTCGTCCCCCTGGTCGTGCCGGGGCGGGTCCACGGGTGGGGGCGAGAGCGGGGCGACGGCGCGGGGGATGAGGAAGGCGCTGAGGCTGCCCATGGCCAGGTCGCGCATCGCCTGGTCGATGAGTTGCGTGTCGCTGACGCGGAAGTCCACGCCCTGCACCACCCGGCGCAGGCGCAGGCGGCCGATCGAATCCAGGCCATGCAGGTATTTGATGACGCGGGCGTCCCGCCAAATGGGGCTGCAGGTCGGCCCGCCCAGGGCATAGCGCCGCATGCCGGCGGGAATGGCGCGCGTGGGGCCGATCAGCAGGCGGCCCTCGGGAATCTCGGCATCCATCCAGTCGGCCATGGACAGGCCGGCCGCGCCGCCGCCGCTGATGAAACTGTCAGGCACCGTCCCTTCCCCTGCGTTCAATCCGGGCCGATGCACGACCCACGGGGTGAAGTAAGACGATCGCCTGCACGGGAAAGGGGCATATCCCAACAGGCCAACCCACGCGCAGCCCACCCACGCGCGCCCAGAAATGGCGCCGGCGCAGCCGTACCGCTTTTGTTCATGAAATGCCGCGAATCGCCGTCTATACTCCGGCCCGCCCAACGCCGAAGCCCCTGATGACCGATCCGTTTCAACCGCCCGCCGCCCCGAAGCCGCCGCCCAGCCTGGTGTCCGCCCCCACCGGGCCGCGGCGCCTGCTGGTGCCGGACGCGCCGGCCTTGGTGCCGGGTGCCCGCCAGGCGGTGTGGCTGAGCACCGATGGCGAGGTGGAGGTCATCGACAAGGCGGAGGCGGTGCGCCGCGTCCTCCGCCAGCCGCACCTGCTGTGCCATGCCCGCGCCACCGCCCGGCGCCTGGGCACCGACAAGCTGATCCAGGGCTATGACCTGCTGGAGCTGTACGCCTTCGTGCGGCCCGCCACCTTCTGCCTGCCCACGCCGCGCGGCCTGGCGCAGGCGCTGGACCTGCCCCGACCGGCGGATGCGGACGCCGAGGCCCTGACCCTGGTGCGCGCGGCCGAGGCCCTGCTGCGGGAACTGATGAGCCCGGTCGATGACCAGCGCTCCGACCCTGTCGGCCTAGCCTGGGCCATGGGCGCCGAGGGCCAAGGGGACGGTCAAGGGGGTGGCCAAGGGGGCGGCGGCTGGCTGTGGTCGCCCCTGGTGTTGGCCGCCCTGGGCGCGCCCGCGGGACCGGAGAAGTCGCGCTGGCGCGGTGGCGCCATCCGCGCCTACCAGGTGTGGGCCGGCATGAAGGAATGGCAGGCGGACGCGCCGGAGCCGCCGCCCGGCCATTTGCCGGTGGAGCCGGCCGAGGCCCGCCGCCGCCTGGCCGACCTGGTGATGAACGGCAGCCAGGCCGAACCCCGGCCACAGCAGTCGGACTATGCCAGCGCCGTCTCCACCGCCTTCACCCCCCGCGACGTGGAGGGTGAGCCCAACCTGGTGCTGGCGGAAGCCGGCACGGGTGTGGGCAAGACCCTGGGCTATCTGGCGCCGGCCACGGTGTGGGCGGAGAAGAACAAGGGCCCCGTCTGGATTTCCACCTATACCCGCCAGTTGCAGCACCAGATCGACAAGGAGATGGACCGCCTGCACCGCGACCCCGCCACCAAGGCGCGCAAGGTCGTGATCCGCAAGGGACGGGAAAACTATCTCTGCCTGCTGAACCTGGAGGAGGCGGCCGGCGTCGCCACCGCCAACCCGCAATACGCCGTGGCCATCGGCCTGATGGCGCGCTGGGCCGCCGCCACCCGCGACGGCGACATGCAGGGCGGCGATTTCCCGGGCTGGCTGGTCGATCTGCTGGGCAAAGGCCGCACCCTGGCGCTGGCCGACCGGCGGGGGGAGTGCGTCTACAGCGCCTGCAGCCACTACACCAAATGCTTCATCGAGAAGAGCGTGCGCCGGGCGCGGCGGGCCGACATCGTCATCGCCAACCACGCCCTGGTCATGATCCAGGCGGCCCTGGGCGGCGGGGACGACGCCTACATCCCCACCCGCTATGTCTTCGATGAGGGCCACCACGTCTTCGACGCCGCCGACAACGCCTTCGCCGGCCACCTGACGGGCTTCGAGACGGCGGAGCTGCGCCGCTGGCTGCTGGGGGCGGAAAGTGGTGGGCGCAGCCGGGCGCGCGGCCTGCGCCGCCGGGTGGAGGACCTGATCGGCGGCGACGACCACGCCAACCGCCTGCTGGACGAGATCGCGCGCGCCGCCCGCACCCTGCCGGGCGAGGCCTGGCCGCAGCGCGTGGGCGGCGGCGAGCCGGTGGGCCCGACGGAGGCCTTCCTGGCCCAGGTGCGCGCCCAGGTCTATGCCCGCGCCCACGGGCCGGACAATCCGTACAGCCTGGAGGTGGAGGTACAGCCCCTGGTGGATGGGGTGCTGGAGGCGGCGCAGGCGTTGTCCGCCGCCCTGGGCGAACTGTCCGCCCCGCTGGAGGCCCTGGCCGACCGGCTGCGCGAACGGCTGGACGACGAGTCGGACGAGCTGGAGAGCGACACCCGCCGGCGCATTGACGCCATCGCCCGCAGCCTGAAGCGCCGCTCCGCCAACGAGATCGGCGGCTGGCGCCAGATGCTGGCGGCCCTGGCCGAGGAGACGCCCAGCCGCTACGTCGACTGGTTCGGGGTGGAGCGCCAGGACGGTCGCGACCTGGACGTGGGCATGTACCGCCACTGGGTGGACCCCACCTGGCCGCTGGCCCAGATCCTGGGGGCGCAGGCGCACGGCCTGGTCATGACCTCCGCCACCCTGACGGACGGCACCGGTGATGTGGAGGCGGACTGGCAGGCGGCCCACGCCCGCACCGGCGCCATCCACCTGCCCCGTCCCGCCCTGCGCGCCCAAGTGCCGTCGCCCTTCGACTACGCCAACCAGACGCGGGTGCTGATCGTCAACGACGTGCGCAAGGACGATTTGGCCCAGGTGGCCGCCGCCTATCGCGAGCTGTTCCTGGCCTCGGGCGGCGGCGCCATCGGCCTGTTCACGGCGGTGCAGCGCCTGCGCGCGGTGCACGAGCGCATCGGCGCGCCGCTGGAGGCCGCCGGCCTGCCGCTGCTGTCGCAGCATCTGGACGGGCTGGACGTGGCGACGCTGATCGACATCTTCCGGGGGGAGGACAACGCCTGCCTGCTGGGCACCGACGCGGTGCGCGACGGCGTGGACGTGCCCGGCCGGTCCCTGCGCCTGATCGTCTTCGACCGCGTGCCCTGGCCGCGGCCGGACATCCTGCACAAGGCGCGGCGTGATTATTTCGACCGCACCGCCCGGCGGCGGCATTACGACGACATGATCACCCGGCTGCGCCTGCGCCAGGCCTTCGGCCGTCTGGTGCGCCGGGCCGACGATACAGGCGTGTTCGTGCTGCTGGATCCCATGATGCCCAGCCGGCTGAAGGGCGCCTTCCCCGGGGGGGTGGAGCCGCAGCGCGTGGGCCTGGCCGAGGCGGTGCGCATCACGCGCGACTTCCTGCATGCGCCGGGCCAGGAGCCGGACCTCACCCTGCCGCCCCTGACGAAACCCCCGCCGTCAAGGCTGTCGTCACCGCCTGACGATCCGTGGGGGGACGAGCCCTTCCATCTGCAGGGATTCGACCTGGACTGACGTCCGCCAGCCCGAGACTGATTCGAGCATGCCCCGACGGCTTTAAGCCGACTTCAGCATGCCCTGTCGGCGACAGGCCGACTTCAGCGTGCCTTGTCGGCTTCAGGCCGACTTCAGCATGGACGTGTAGATGGCCCAGGCGGTGGCGACGCTGACGCCGCCAGCGCGGGCGCCGGCCGCCAGCATCTCGGTTGTGGGCTTCAGCGGCACGGGGGTGTGGGTCACCACCGGGCCCGCCAGCGCGGCGCGGCCGCCGCCCACCGTCAGGAAACCGGCGCTCAGGGTGTGGTCATCACGGTGCGGCGCGTCCAGCAGGCTCATCGTTCCATTCCCCTCGATTGCAGGTGTGCAGGCGGTGGGACGCAAAACTGATGCCATCGCAGCCGTCGCCTATTTCCTACGGGTAGATCCGGCGCTGGCCTAAGGAACAGGCCGCTTTCCGTTTGCGTCCAGGTAACGGTCACAAAATTTCAACGCCGGCGCGTTGTCATTTTGCGACGAGACCTGCGGCATTCGTCTCAATTTGCGACTCCCACATTTTCCCATCCTGCTGCACAGCGAAATGCACTAGGGTCGGCGCCAAGATGGGGGCGACAGTATGAGCGATGTGATTTTCCATATGTGCCGCGCGGACGAATGGCTGGCGGCCCTGGCGGCCGGCGTCTATCCGGGGTCCTCGCAGGACCAGGCGGACGGCTTCATCCATTTCTCCACCGCCAGCCAGGTGGTGGAAAGCGCCGCCAAGCACCGCGCCGGCCAGACCGGCCTGCTGATCCTGACGGTGGACCCGGCCCCCTTGGGCGAGGCCCTGAAGTATGAGCCGTCACGCGGCGGACAGCTGTTCCCCCATCTGTATGGCGGCCTTCCGGTGAGCGCCGTCCTGCGCGCCGACCCGCTGCCGCTGGGCGGGGATGGCCGCCATGAGTTCCCGCCGCATGTCCTTGAGGGAACGGTCTGATGAGCCTGGCCTATCGCCTCGCCCGTCCCATCCTGTTCGCCATGGATGCGGAGCGGGCGCACGACCTGACCATCAACCTGCTGAAGGTCGGCGCCCTGCCCCCCGCCCTGTTCGGTGCCGGCGGCCCGGATGACCCGGCGCTGAGCCAGACCGTGTTCGGCCTGACCTTCCCCAACCCGGTGGGCCTGGGCGCCGGCTTCGACAAGAACGCCCGGGTGCCGGACGCCATGCTGGCCCTGGGCTTCGGCCTGGTGGAGGCCGGCACCGTCACCCCCCGGCCGCAGCCCGGCAACCCCAAGCCCCGGCTGTTCCGCGCCGTGGAGGTCGAGGGCGTCATCAACCGCTTCGGCTTCAACAACGAGGGGCTGGAGACCTTCGCCCGGCGGCTGGAGGACCGGCGCGGCCTGGGCCGCACCGGCATCGTCGGCGCCAACGTCGGCAAGAACAAGCAAACGGCGGACGCGGCATCCGACTACGTCATCGGCATCCGCCGCCTGGCGCCCCTGGCCGACTACCTGGTGGTCAACGTCTCCTCCCCCAACACGCCGGGCCTGCGCTCGCTGCAGGGGCGCCAGGCCCTGACCGACCTGCTGGCCGCCTGCCTGGCGGCGCGGGGAAGCCACCGCACGCCCCTGTTGCTGAAGGTGGCGCCGGACCTGACCGAGGATGACAAGGTGGACGTGGCGGAGGTGGCGCTGGCCAGCGGCATCGACGGCCTGATCGTGTCCAACACCACGCTGGAGCGGCCGGACAGCTTGACACCGGCCCACCGCGCGGAGGCCGGCGGCCTCAGCGGCCAGCCGCTGTTCGAGAAGTCGACGTCCGTGTTGCGCGACTTCTACCGCCTGACGGGCGGCAAGCTGCCGCTGGTGGGCGTGGGCGGCATCGGATCGGGCGCGCAGGCCTATGCCAAGATTCGCGCCGGGGCCAGCCTGGTTCAGGTCTATTCCGCCCTGGTCTACCAGGGCCCCGGCCTGGTCGCTGCCATCAAGCGCGACCTGGCCGACCTGCTGCGCCGCGACGGTTTCACCAGCGTGGCCCAGGCGGTAGGGGCGGATCACAAGTAACGTACAAGGTTCCAGCAAATGCCAGGTCCGCAAGCGCGGGCCCCGGAGTGAGTACCGACAGGCGGAACGGGGGGCCTGAACATGCACGTGCTGCGTCACATCATCTTCGCCGCCTGCTATGTCGCCGTGGCGGTGGCCGTGGCCTTGGCCCTGCCGCTGGCCGGCGTGGGCGTCGACCGGTCCTATGGCCTGCTGCTGGGCCTGGTGGTCTTCGTCTTCGGCGGACTGCTGCATGAGTTTTATGCCCGCATGGAGCAGGCGGAGCGGATGGAGCACCGGCTGGACCGCCTGCTGGACCGCCAGCGCGACGTGCTGGCCGCCCTGGACCGGCTGATGCGGCCTGGCAACGAGGCCGGCGGCGCGGTCGCCGCCGTGGTCAGCGACGCCCGCATGCTGCGCACCCTGGCCGACCAGATGCCGACAGGGTCCGCCACCGAGCCCGCCCCGCAGGCGCCAGCGCTGCAGGTGGCCCCGGCGGCGGCCCAAACGCCCCGCCCGCCGGCACCCGCCCTGGGCTCCGCCTATGGTCCCCTGCCCGGTGAGGCGCCAGCGGCGGAGGATGACGGCCCGGTGATGAACGGCATCCGCGAGGCACTGCGGTCGGACCGGGTGGACATCTTCCTGCAGCCCATCGTCAGCCTGCCGCAACGCAAGCACCGCTTTTATGAAGTGTTCTCCCGCATTCGGCTGGAGGACGGCAGCTATCTCACGCCCGACCGCTATCTGGGCGTGGCGGCCCGCCACAACCTGATGGCGCCCATCGACAACCTGCTGCTGTTCCGCTGCGTCCAGCTGCTGCGTGAGACGGAGAAGCGGCACCAGAACGTGGGCTTCTTCTGCAACATCTCCGCCGCCACGCTGAACGACGGCACCTTCATGCGGGAATTCGTCCAGTTCATGGGCCAGCATCCCAACCTGGTGCAGAAGATCATCTTCGAGCTCAGCCAAGCCGACCTGATGCAGGGCGACATCTTCGCCACCGGCTTCCTGGACGGGCTGCGCAGCCTGGGCTTCCGCTTCTCCATGGACCAGGTCGACCGCTTCGACGTCGATTGGGACCAGCTGGCGGCGCACGAGATCCGCTTCGTGAAGCTGGACGCCGCCCGCCTGCTGGACCCCGACGGCCGCTTCGCCAACCCGGACAAGGTGACGCTGCTGAAGCGCCAGCTGGACCGCAACAACATCGACCTGATCGTGGAAAAGATCGAAACCGACCAGCAGCTGCTGGACCTTTTGGATCTGTTCATCGACTTCGGCCAGGGCTACCTGTTCGGCGAACCGCGCATGGCCCGCCGCCTGCCTTCCTGAGAGTAGACTGTTCCCCTCATGAGCCCTGCCATTCCCTTATTTACCGGCCTGTCACAGCTGGCGGACCGCTACGACGGATTCATCCTGGATTTGTGGGGGGTCGTGCATGACGGCATCGCCCCCTATCCCGGCGTGCCCGAATGCCTGAAGACGCTGCGCGCCCAAGGCAAGCGCGTCTGTCTGCTGTCCAACGCCCCCCGCCGCGTGGATGCCGCCGCCGCTCGGCTGACCGAGATGGGGCTGACGCCCGACCATTACGACGCGCTGCTGACCTCGGGCGAGGCGACGCACGACGCCCTGCGCGATCCGCCGGATGCCTGGCACCGGGCCCTGGGGCCGAAGCTGCTGCACATCGGCCCCGACCGCGACGCCGGCGTTTACCTGGATCTCGGGGACCGGCTGAAGGTCGACCGGCCGGAGGAGGCCGACTTCGTCCTGAACACCGGCATCGTCGATTTCAGCGAATCGCTGGCGGATTACGAGCCCATCCTGGCCGCCTGCGCCGTGCTGAAGCTGCCCATGGTCTGCGCCAACCCGGACTTGGTGGTGCATGTCGGACCGCAGCTGGTGATCTGCGCGGGTGAGCTGGCGCGGCGGTATGAAGAGCTGGGTGGAGATGTGCGCCAGCACGGCAAGCCTTACCCCAGCGTCTACGCCCGCTGCTTCGACTTGCTGGGCGGCATGGCGCCGGATCGCATCCTGGCGGTGGGTGACAGCCTGCGCACCGACATGGCCGGCGCCAACGCCGCCGGCGTCGATGGCCTGCTGATCGCCGGCGGCATCCACCGCGAAGAACTGGGCGTGGCCGATCCGCTGACCGACCTGCCCGATTTGGACCGGCTGGCGGCGATCGCGGCCCAGGCTGGCCTGCGCGTCAACGCCGTCATGAACCGGCTGGGTTGGTAAGGCGCGGAGCGCGCACCTGCCCCGGAGGTAAACCGCTTGGACGCGTCGCCGCCCCTGGCGGTCGTGTAACAGGCGGGTTAAAAGTGTAACGGTTAGGCAAACGCTGCGGACAGGCGGGACCAAGTGGCCAATAGTCGGGGGAATTCTACGATGTCGCGCAGGGTGCGCCCCATGGAAACCAGTGTCGCCTCCCCCCGTCCCCGCCTCACGCCCGGCATACCCGCCGGCGGCGTCATCGCCGCCCTGGTCGCTGTCGGCTCGCTGGGCTTCATGCTGCTGGGCAGCCATGGCCACGGCTCTTCGCATTCGGTCAAGGTGGTGAGGATGGATGGCGTCATTCCGCCCATACCGCCGATTCCGCCCATCCCCCCGATATCGCCTGCGTCCCCCGCGTCGCCCGCCGCCCCCATCAGCCGGGCCGACGCCGACCAGATCCGCCGCGACGTGGAAGAGGCGATGAAGGGCCTGGACGTCGAGTCCATCAAGCAGGAGGCCAAGGCCGCGGCGATGGCCGCACGGGCCGCCGCCCGCGATGCCCGGGCCCTGAGCGACAGCACCCAGGAATTCCCGGCGCAGCAGGTGGTGAACCTGTCCAACCTGTCCGGCAACACCATTATCCGCCCGTCCAGCAGCGCCACCACCATCGGCATTTCCGCCAGCGGCGGGGCCGTGCGCGCGGCGGCGGAGGACGGCGCCCTGCAGGTGTCGGGCAGCGGACGATCGACCGAGCTGACCATTACCGTGCCCGCCAAGACCAAGCTGGTGGCCGCCGGCCTGTCCGGCGAGTTGACCGTGGATGGCGAACTGGACGGCGACGTGGTGCTGGACCTGCGCAAGGCCCAGGTATCGCTGAAAAAGGTCAAGTCGCTGCAGGCGAACATCGTGGAGAGCGCCGAGATCAGCGTGGACGAGGTGGCGGAGTCGCTGAAGTTCGTCATCGCCGGCCATGGCGACCTGCATGTGGGCCGCGCGTCGGAGGCCGAAGTGCGCGTCATGGGCCAGGCCGACCTGTCTATGGGCACCATCGACAAGGCGCTGCGCCTGGCCGTCTACGGCAACGGCGACATCTCCGCCGACCGGGTGGATGGCGTCATCGAGGCCGTCATCAATGGCAAGGGCGACGTGCACATCAACGACGGCAACGCCAGCGCCCTGAAGGTGGCCGTCCTGGGGCAGGGCGACTTCACCTTCGACGGCACCGCCAAGGATCCCAACCTGTTCATGGGCGGCAGCGGCACCATCACGGTGGCCAAGCACACCGGCACGCCGCGCATCGGCAAGTCGGGCAGCGGCGAGGTCGTGCTGGGCGGCGAATAAGCGCCCCTCTTCCCCCTATCCTGGCCTTCCGCTGATTGCGCCGGACCGTTGCCCGTGCCTACAGTATGTCCATTGGTAAAACCCAGCCGGCCAAGCACCTGACCTTTCGGGGCAGCGGCCCGCGCCGGTAAAAAGGACGGGACCCAGGGTGCGGTTGGGGGCGGCAACACGGATTTGCCTGGGCTACGCCTTGCTGGGCGGGTTGTGGGTCCTGGGTTCCGACATCGCGCTGGACATGATGCTGGGTCCTGTCCATGCGGCGTGGGTGGGGCCGGTCAAGGGCGTGGGATTCGTCATGGTCACGGCGCTGTTGCTGCACCGCGTGTTGGTGCGGGCCCTGGCCGCTGACGCCCGCAAGACCCGGGAGCTGGTCATCAGCCAGGCGCGCTACAGCGCGTTGGCCGACATGGCGCCCGTGGGCATTTTCCATGTCGATTCGACGGGCCAGATCACCTACCGTAATCCGCGCCTGCGCGAGATCACCGGCATGCCGGCGGAGCTGGAGCCGGGCGGCAGCTGGGAATGGTGGCTGATCCATCCCGAGGATCACAAGCGCGCACAATCCCGCTGGCTGGCGGCCACCCAGCGGGGGGAACGCTATGCCGAGGAGTTCCGCATCTGCCGCCCCGACGGCCGCATCGTTTGGGTGCTGTGCGAGGCCTTGCCCGTGACGGCGCGCGAGGGCGAGCGGCTGGGCTATGTCGGCATGGCCATCGACCTGACGGCCCAGCATCAGGCGGCCGAGACCATGCGCCAGGAAAAGGAACGGTACGAGCTCGCGACCGGCGGCTCCGCCGTCGGCATCTGGGACTGGCATCTGGGCGACGGCAGCCTGCACCTGTCCGGCCAGGCCCAGACCCTGCTGCGCCTGCCGGCGGGCGGCCAGGGCCCCCGCCGCGTGCTGGGCATGATCCCCAAGGCGGAGCGGGCGCGGGCCTTTTCCCATGTGCGCAGCCACCTGCGCCTGTGCCAGCCCTTCGACCTGGAACTACCCATGGTCTGCGCCGACGGGGTCACCCGCTGGTTCCACGTGCGCGGCCAGGGCGTCTGGCCGGCGACGGGCACCGGGGACATGCCCCCCCGGCCGACCCGCCTGCTGGGCTCGCTCATGGATATTACCGTGCGCAAGGAGACGGATGGCCAGCTGGCCCGCGCCCGCCACGACGCCGAAATGGCCAGCCGCAGCAAGAGCGCCTTCCTGGCCAGCATGAGCCACGAGTTGCGCACGCCGCTGAACGCCATCATCGGCTTCAGCGAATTGATCACCCAACAGACCTACGGCCCGGTGGGAGACGCACGCTACGCCGACTATGCCGAGGACATCCGTGTCAGCGGCCTGCATCTGCTGGAGCTGGTGAACGACATCCTGGACGTGGCGCGCATGGAGGCGGGCCGGTTCGAGCTGGAGGACAAGGTGGTGGACATCGCGGCCGAGGTCGCGGTGGCGGTACGCCAGATCCAGGCCGGCAACCTGCAGCGCAAGATCGAAATCACCGTGGCCGGCGCCGCCGGTCTGCACGCCATGCTGGATCCCACGGCCCTGCGCCAGGTGCTGCTGAACCTGCTGGGCAACGCCGTGAAGTTCACGCCCGACGGCGGCCGGGTGACGGTGTCGGCCGACATCCGGCGCGAGGGGCTGGCCCTGTCGGTCATCGACACAGGCCCCGGCATCTCCCGCTACGTGCTGGAGAACCTGGGCACCCAGCCCTTCCTGCAGGCGGAGCCCTCGCTGCGCCGGCGCCACGGCGGCAGCGGCCTGGGCCTGTTCATCGTCCGCCGCCTGATGGACCTGCACGGCGGCACCCTGCTGGTGGAATGCCCGCCCGGCGGCGGCACCCGCGTCACCGTCATTTTCCCGCCCGACCGCCAGGTGCCGCCCGGCCCGGCGCTGGCGATGTTGCCGTGACGGGGGCATGATGGGGCCCTTCCGGTCCCAGTATCCCGAGGGCGCCCCCATGTCGCCGTTCAAACGGCCGTCCAAGCCGTTGCCGACCAAACCCAAAGTCGCGGCGCCCACCTCGGCACCCACTGCGACTGGGACGGCTGAGGTGCCGTCCACCCTGGACGACGTGCTGGCCGCGGGCGCTCGGGACAGCCTGCGCCGCGACCAGGGTTACGCCCGCTTCCGCGCCCAGGCGGACAAGGCGGCGGCCGCCGCCGACAAGGGCGACGACCGCGCCTACCGCCTGCTGGCCGAAGCCATCCGCCAATTGCTGAACGACAGGCGCTGACAGGTGACGGCCGTCGCTGCGCCCCGGCCGGGCCGGCCGCAATCACATGGCCGCCCCGCCCTACTCCAACCGCCCCGCCGCCCCATCTAGTGCTGATGACCCAAACCGCCATGCCCACCCATCCGTCACCCGCCCCGCCGGAACCCCGGCCCACCCGTCCGCAGATGGGGGAGGGCAAGGCGCTGGCCATGCTGCTGCCCTATGTCTGGCCCAAGGGCGACTGGGGCACCCGCGGGCGGGTCGTCATCTCCATGCTGCTGCTGCTGGGCGCCAAGGCGGCCAGCGTCACCATCCCCGTCTTTTACAAGCACGCGGTGGACCAGCTGGGCGAGGGTATCAAGGCCAACGCCGCCGTGGTGCCGGTGCTGGCCATCCTGTCCTACGGCCTGGCGCGCGTGCTGTCGCTGGCCTTCGGCGAACTGCGCGACAGCGTGTTCGAGCGGGTGGCCCAGCGCGCCATGCGCAAGGCGGCGCTGAGCGTCTTCCGCCACCTGCACGGCCTGTCGCTGCGCTTCCACCTGGAACGGCAGACCGGCGGCCTGTCCCGTTCCATCGAGCGGGGCACCAAGGCCATCGAGACCCTGCTGTCCACGGCCCTGTTCAACATCCTGCCCACGGTGCTGGAGATCCTGCTGGTCACCGGCATCCTGTGGCGCCTGTTCAACATCTGGTTCGCCCTGGTGACCTTCGTGGCCGTGGGCGGCTACATCGCCTTCACCGTCATCATCAGCAACTGGCGCACCCGCATCCGCCGCCAGATGGTGGAAAGCGACACCAAGGCCAGCGCCCGCGCCATCGACACCCTGCTGAACTATGAGACGGTGAAGTACTTCGGCAATGAGGAGCATGAGGCCCAGCGGTACGATCGCGCGCTGAAGGTCTATGAGCAGGCGGCGGTGCGCACCCAGACCTCGCTGTCCATCCTGAACGTGGGCCAGAGCTTCATCATCGCCGTGGGCCTGGTGGCCGTCATGTGGATGGCGGCCAGTGGCATCGAGGCGGGCACCCTGACCCTGGGCGACTTCGTCCTGGTGAACACCTACATGCTGCAGCTGTACCAGCCGCTGAACATCTTCGGCTTCGTCTATCGCGGGGTGAAGGAAGCCCTGATCGACATGGAGAAGATGTTTGTGCTGCTGGCCGTGGACCGCGAGGTGGCTGATGCCCCTGGCGCCCAGCCGCTGGCCATCAGCGGTGGGGAGGTGCGGTTCGAGGACGTGTCCTTCGGCTATGATCCCCGCCGGCCCATCCTGAAGGGCATCAGCTTCACCGTGCCCGCCGGCCGCACCGTGGCCATTGTGGGCCCGAGTGGTGCGGGCAAGTCCACCCTGTCGCGGCTGTTGTTCCGCTTCTACGACGCCAACGGTGGCCGCATCCTGATCGACGGGCAGGACATCACCCAGATCACCCAGGCCAGCCTACGCGCCGCCATCGGCATCGTTCCGCAGGACACCGTGCTGTTCAACGACACCATCCGCTACAACGTCGCCTACGGCCGCACCGAGGCGACGCAAAGCCAGGTGGAGCACGCGGCGGCACTGGCCCACATCGACGGCTTTATCGCGGGATTGCCCGACGGCTGGGACACCACGGTGGGTGAGCGCGGCCTGAAGCTGTCCGGTGGCGAGAAGCAGCGCGTGGCCATCGCCCGCACCATCCTGAAGAACCCGCCCATCCTGATGTTCGACGAGGCCACCAGCGCCCTGGACACCCATACCGAGCGGGAAATCCAACGCAACCTGCGCGAGGTCAGCCGCGGGCGCACCACCCTGGTCATCGCCCATCGCCTGTCCACCGTGGTGGACGCCGACGAGATCATCGTGCTGGAGGAAGGCCGCGTGCGCGAGCGCGGCCGCCATGCCGACCTGCTGGCCCTGGGCGGCGCCTATGCCGAGCTATGGGCGCGGCAACAGACGGCCGACCCGGTGCCGGAGGGCGGCGTGGCCGCACCAAATGACGCCTCGACCGAGCCTGTTTTAGGGTGACGGGTGCGTGCTACATTGCACGCACCCTGTAACACATGAGGCGGTCCCATGACCGAAACGACCTTTACCTTCCGGGTGGATGAGACGCTGAAAGCCGCCTTCGCCGAAGCCGCTAAGTCCCATGATCGCACCGGTGCCCAACTGTTGCGCGACTACATGCGGGACTTCGTGCGGCAGCGGCAAGAGGCCGCCGATTACGATGCTTGGTTCCGAGCTGAGGTCCAGGCGGGTATCGATGAGGCTAATGCCGGTGACACGGTGTCGGCGGAAGAGGTGGAGGCGGAAGCGGAAGCATGGCGGGCCGAGGCCCGGCGCAAGCTGACCGGCCTCGCCTCGTGAAGCTGATTTGGACGCGTTCCGCGACCGTCAACCGGAAGCAGATTCGGGAGTATATCGCCCAGGAAAACTTGGCTGCGGCTCTGACTTTGGACGATCTTTTCTCCAAAAGGGCCATTCTCTTGGCCAAGCATCATGGCGCCGGGCGGCCAGGCCGTGTCGCCGGAACCCGTGAACTGGTCATCCACCCCAATTACATCATGATCTATCAAGTGGCCGGCGACACTGTACGGATACTTCGTCTGCTGCATGCCGCACGCCAATGGCCATCACGGCGATAGCCATTTGACGGGCCGTTTTTTGACATCGGCAATCGCCCGGACCAAAGTTCTGGGGTATGGACCGTCGAAGGACCCTTTGCCTGAGGCCCGTTGCGTCATGAACGCCGATACCCCCCTGCACCTCGAGTCGCCTGCTGATCCGACTGGCTTGGCGGAACCGCTGCTGGCGGGGGACCGGCGGGCCCTGGCGCGGGCCATCACCCTGGTCGAATCGACCCGCGCCGACCATCGCGCCCAAGCCGACGCCCTGCTGGCCCGGCTGCTGCCCCATGCCGGACGGTCGGTGCGGGTGGGCATCACCGGCGTGCCGGGCGTGGGCAAGTCCACCTTCATCGAGGCCTTCGGCCTGCACGTCATCGGCCGGGGGCATAAGGTGGCGGTGCTGGCCATCGACCCGTCCAGCCAGCGCACCGGCGGGTCCATCCTGGGCGACAAGACGCGCATGGAGCAGCTGTCGCGCGACCCGGCCGCCTTCATCCGCCCCTCACCCGCCGGCAGCACCCTGGGCGGCGTCGCCCGGCGCACGCGCGAGGCCATGCTGTTGTGTGAGGCCGCCGGCTTCGACGTCATCGTGGTGGAGACGGTGGGGGTGGGCCAGTCGGAAACGGCGGTGGCCGACATGGTCGACCTGTTCCTGCTGCTGCTGCTGCCGGCCGGCGGCGACGAGTTGCAGGGGCTGAAGAAAGGCATCGTGGAACTGGCCGACCTGGTGGTGGTCAACAAGGCCGATGGCGACCTGGTGGCCCAGGCCCGTCATGCCGTGGCCGAGTACCGCCATGCCCTGGCGCTGCTGCGGCCAGCCACGCCGGACTGGACCGTGCCGGTGCTGAGCTGTTCCGCCATCACGGGCACGGGCGTGGACGGGGTGTGGGACACCATAGGACGGTTCCGCGACGCCCAGGCCGCCAGCGGCCGGCTGGACGGCCGCCGGGCCGACCAGGCGCGCGCCTGGATGTGGAATGAAATCCGTGAAAACCTGCTGGCGGCCTTCACCAGCGATCCAGCCGTGCGCGCCCAGCTGGGCGGGGCCGAGTCGGCGGTCACGGCCGGGACCCAGACCCCGGCCATGGCGGCCCGGTCCCTGCTTGCCCGCTTCCGCCACGAGGAGTGACCATGCGCCCCATCGCCGCCGTCCTGTTGGTGCCCCTGCTGGCGTCCGCCCCGGCCCGGGCGGAGACCTGCACGCTGGAGGCCCTGCACTGGCTGCAAGGCGCCTGGAGCAACACCGCCATCGATACCGCAGGCGAGGAGCGCTGGGTCCTGCTGCCCGGCGGTACCCTGGCCGGCAGCGCGTGGGAGACGGCCAAGGATGGCACGCCCCATTTCGTGGAGGCGTTGAGCCTGGCGCCCTCCGATGGCAAGGTCACCCTGCGGCTGCGCCATTTCGACGGCACCCTGGCCCGCGCTTGGGAGGACAAGACGGCGCCCGTCACCTTTGTCGCCAGCCAGTGTAGCCTGCAGAGCGTGGTATTCGACGGTGTCGGATCCCACGCCGGCGAGCGCATCACCTATGCCCGTACCAAGGACAGGCTGAGTTTCGTGGGGGAGTTCATCCACAAAGGCAAACCCCACCGCGTTGATCTGGAGATGTCCCGGACGGGGGATTGATCTGCGTGAATAGCCCCCGTCCCTCGCCCAAGAAAAAACGGCATGGCATTGACTCCCGGTGCCCGAGTGGTCATCAGTAGCGCCCCGTGGCCGCCGGCCCCTGTTCTAGTCTGATTCTCCGTCAGGCCATGGCAGGAATGCCGGCGACTGCCCCCTGGTTTTTCCAGGGGCGCCCTTGACTCTCCGCCGCCCCTTCGGTTATATCGCCGCTTCCCTCCGGAGCGGTGTGCGCCCGGGGTCGTCATTCTTGTTATTCCGTGAAGGTGCTCCAATGGCCCGCAAGTGCGATGTGACCGGCAAAGGTCTGCAGTTCGGCAACAATGTTAGCCATGCCAACAACAAGACCCGCCGGCGTTTCCTGCCCAACCTCCAGGAGACCTCGCTGCTGAGCGACGCGCTGGGCACCATGGTCCGTCTGCGCCTGTCCACCAAGGGCATCCGCACGATCGAGCACAAGGGCGGCCTGGACAGCGCCCTGCTGGACATGAAGGACAGTGAGCTGTCGCTGGATGCGCGCCGGGTGAAGCGCCGCATCGCCAAGGTCCTGGCCAACAAGGCCGCCGCCTAAGCATCGCACGCCTTCCGGGAATGGGGCGGCCCCATTGGGTGCCGCCCCGATCCTTGTGAACGAATGCTGCCGAATGAGTGTTGCCGGGCGGTCCGCCTGCGGCCCATAAGCATTCCTGCGTGACGATCGCCTTGCCTGCGGGCTGGGGCCTCACATCCATGACGCTCTCGCCCGCCGCTCTCGTCGAATTCCTGAACGGCCTGCCGCCCGCAGCCCTGCTGGTGGGTCAGATGCTGTTCTGTTTCAGCGCCATCCTGGCGCTCGCCCGGCTGTTCGGACAGTCCGGCCTCTATATCTACATCATCGTCGCCATCATCGGCGCCAACGTCGAGGTGTTGAAGGCGGTTCAATTCCCCTTCTACGAACACCCCGTGGCCATGGGCACGATCCTGTTCAGCTCCACCTATCTCGCCACCGACATCCTGACCGAGCATTACGGGCGGGAAGCGGCGCGGCGCGGCATCTATCTCAGCTTCGCGGGCTATCTGCTGTTCACGCTGATGATGCTGATCACCCTGGGTTTCCGTCCCATGACGGCGGAACAGGCCGGCAATGACATGGCCTGGGCACTGTCGACGCAAGACCATCTGGCCGCATTGTTTCTGCCTGCCCCGGCCCTGTTCCTGTCCGGCATGGCCTCATACCTGGCCAGCCAGCTGTGCGACGTCTGGATTTATCAGAAGATCCGGGGGGCGACGGGGCAAAAGCACCTGTGGCTGCGCAACAACGGCTCCACCATGGTGTCGGCGCTGATCGACAACACCGTTTTCAGCATCTTGGCCTGGCGCGTCTTCGCCGAAACGCCAGTGGACTGGCACGCCCTGGTGTTCACCTACATCCTGGGCACCTATCTGATGCGGGTGGCCGCCAGCCTGCTGGACACGCCGTTCATGTATCTGTCGCGCCGCGCGCTGAAACCGCACCTGCCGGCCAAGGCGACCGCCTGACCGGCCCTTCATCCCTTTTGTTTCCCATCCCTTTTGTTCCAGAGCCCGTCCCCATGTCCGATCTGCCGACCTCCTACCCCGGGTTCTCGTTCGAGATCACCCACAAGGCCCCCGATAGCCGGGCGCGCCTGGGCCGGCTGACCACGCCGCACGGCACCATCTCCACCCCAAACTTCATCTTCTGCGGCACCAAGGCGTCGATCAAAGGCGTCACGCCGGCGCAGATGCGGGCGGAGAAGACGGACATCATCCTGTCCAACACCTATCACCTGATGATCCAGCCGGGCGCCGACATCGTCGCCAAGATGGGTGGCCTGCACCGCTTCATGGGCTGGGACGGCCCCATGCTGACCGACTCGGGCGGCTTCCAGATTTTCTCCATGGGCCACGGCTCGGTGGCGGATGAGATCAAGGGCCGCCGCACCCAGACGCGCGACACCACCCTGCTGAAGATCACTGAGAAGGGTGCCACCTTCCGCAGCTACATGAACGGCGAGAAGCTGTTCCTGTCCCCTGAGCTGTCCATCGACATCCAGCGCAAGCTGGGCGCCGACCTGATCGTGCAGTTCGACGAGTGCACGCCCTTTCACGTCGACCGCGCCTATACCGCCAAGTCCATGGCGCTGAGCCACCGCTGGGGCGACCGGTCCTTGAAGGAATTCGTGAAGGGCGGGGGCATGAGCTACAACGGCCTGCCCCAGGCGCTCTATGGCATCATCCAGGGCGGGGTGTACGAGGATCTGCGCAAGGAAAGCGCCACCTATACCAAGGACCGCCCCTTCTTCGGCACCGCCGTGGGCGGCAGCCTGGGCGCCAACACCGCGCAGATGGATGAGGTGGTGGCCATGACCATGCCCCACACCCACCCCGACCGGCCGGTGCATCTGCTGGGCATCGGCGGCATCCGCGACATCTTCGCCGGCGTGGTCCAAGGCATCGACACCTTCGACTGCGTCAGCCCCACCCGCATCGCCCGCCACGGCTGGGCCCTGGCGCCCAAGGCGAAGGGGGAGCGGCTGAACATGCGCAATTCCCGCTTCCGCGAGGATCCGCTGCCCATCGATCCGGCCTGCGACTGCTACGCCTGCAGCAATTTCAGCCGCGCCTACATCCACCACCTGCTGAAGGCGGGTGAGCTGCTGGCCATGCAGCTGCTGTCCATCCACAACGTCGCCACCATGAATCGCCTGCTGCGCGACGTGCGGGAGGCCATCGCCACCGGCACCCTGGCCGAGGCGCGCCGGCGCTGGGTGTACGATCCCCAGGAGCAAGAAAATGGCGAAGGGGAATCGGCGGCGCAGGGCGGGGCCGCCTAGACCCCGGATTGACCGTATTCCTGGCAGCGCCTAGGGTGCCGAGCCCGACTCGGCACTGGTGTGGAGCCGGGCGTTTTCCACATCCGAATTGACGTGAGTGACCGCGATGGCGACGGAACAGGAACTGGCACGCGAGGCGAAGGCTTGGCCGTTTGAGGAGGCGCGCAAACTGGTCGCGCGCTACGGCGACAAGGCCCCGCCCAAAGGCTACGTCCTGTTCGAGACCGGCTACGGCCCCTCGGGCCTGCCGCACATCGGCACCTTCGGCGAGGTGGCCCGCACCACCATGGTGCGCCAGGCCTTCCAGCGGCTGGCGCCGGGCGTGCCCACCCGCCTGTTCGCCTTCTCCGACGACATGGACGGCCTGCGCAAGGTTCCGGACAACATCCCCAACCGCGAGATGGTGGCGCAGCACCTGGGCAAGCCGCTGACCAAGGTGCCGGACCCCTTCGGCACGCATGAGAGCTTCGGCCACCACAACAACGCCCGCCTGCGCGCCTTCCTGGACAGCTACGGCTTCGAGTACGAATTCCAGAGCAGCACCGACTGGTACACCTCCGGCCGGTTCGATCACGCCCTGCTGGCCGTGCTGCGCCACTATGACGAGATCATGGGCGTGATGCTGCCTACCCTGGGCGAGGAACGCCGGGCGACCTACAGCCCCTTCCTGCCCATCAGCCCCAGCACCGGCCGCGTGCTGCAGGTGCCGATGCTGGAGATCAACCCGGATGCCGGCACCGTGGTGTTCGAGGATGAGGACGGCAAGAAGGTCGAGACCCCCGTCACCGGCGGCCATGTGAAGCTGCAGTGGAAGCCCGACTGGGGCATGCGCTGGTTCGCCCTGGGCGTCGATTACGAGATGGCGGGCAAGGACCTGATCCCCTCCGTCGAGCTGGCTGGCAAGATCTGCCGCATCCTGGGCGCCCAGCCGCCCGAGGGCTTCAATTACGAGCTGTTCCTGGACGACAAGGGCCAGAAGATCAGCAAGTCCAAGGGCAACGGCCTGACGATGGAAGAGTGGCTGCGCTACGCCCCGCCGGAAAGCCTGGCCCTCTACATGTTCCAGAAGCCGCGGGCGGCCAAGAAGCTGTTCTTCGACGTCATCCCGCGCGCCGTCGACGACTACCTGACCTTCGTCGATAAGCTGAAGAGCGAAGAGCCGGCTAAGGCGCTGGAGAACCCGGCCTGGCACATCCACAACGGCCAAGTGCCGGCGTGGGCCACCGCTGCGGACCAGCTGAAGACCAACCTGTCCTTCGGCATCCTGCTGAATCTGGCCGGTGCCGCGAACGCGGAAAATGCGGAGGTGATGTGGGGCTTCATCAGCCGCTACGCCCCGGCCGCCACCCCGGCCAACAGCCCCTTCCTGGACCGGCTGGTCGGCTACGCCGTCGCCTACTACCAGGACCGCGTGAAGCCCACCAAGGTCTACCGCGCCCCCACCGATGTGGAGCGGGCGGCCCTGGAGGAATTGCGCGCGGCCCTGGCCCAGTGGCCGGCCGAACAGCTGACCAACGCCGAGGCCTTGCAGAACGAGGTCTATGAGATCGGCAAGCGCCATCCCTTCACCGAACTGCGCGCCTGGTTCCTGACCCTCTATGAGGTGCTGTTGGGCCAGAGCACCGGCCCCCGCATGGGCAGCTTCATCGCCCTGTACGGCGTCGCCGAGACCAAAGCCCTTATCGACCAGGCGCTGGGCGACGGTATCAAGTAAGCAACCTGTCACGGGCGGGAATGGACAAAAGCCGTTCCCGCCCGCATATAATTCGGCATGACCCAGCGCATCGACACGCAAGATGCTCCCGCCCTGTCGGAGCAGTCGGAACTGGAAGTGCTCCGTGCCGCCATCAAGCTTGGTGCGGATGAGGCGGATGCCGGCCTCTTTTCTACCCGCAACGTGGAAGAGATTATTGCCGAGGGCATCGCCCGGGCCCGCCGACGCGATAACGGCTGACGGCCATTTGACGCGCCGCCTCTCCGATCCCGTCTCCGTCCTTCTGTGGTAAAGATCGCCGCGCCGTTGGCTGACTTCGCCTGAAAGGACCTTTCCCATGATCCGCTACGATTTCCGCAGCGACACCGTCACTCGTCCCAGCCCCGCCATGCGTCAAGCCATGGCGAATGCGGAGGTCGGCGACGACGTGTTTGGCGACGATCCGACGGTGAAGCGGCTGGAGGAGACGGCGGCGGCGATGCTGGGCAAGGCGGCGGGCCTGTACCTGCCGTCGGGCACGCAATCCAACCTGGCGGCGCTGATGGCCCATTGCGGCCGGGGCGATGAGTACATCGTGGGCCAGATGGCCCATTGCTATCGCTGGGAAGCGGGCGGGGCCGCCGTGCTGGGCAGCATCCAGCCCCAGCCCATCGCCCACCAGGCCGATGGCACCCTGGCCCTGGCCGACATTCAGGCGGCTATCAAGCCGGATGATCCGCACTTCGCCCGCACCCGCCTGCTGGCGTTGGAGAACACGCTGGGCGGCCGCGCCCTGCCCCTGTCCTATATGAGAGATGCCGTCGATCTGGCCCGCCGCCACGGCCTGGCCACCCACCTGGATGGTGCCCGCGTGTTCAACGCCGCGACAGCCCTGGGTGTGCCGGCGGCCGAGGCGGCGGCGGGCTTCGACACCGTGTCCGTTTGCCTGTCCAAGGGCCTGGGCGCGCCGGTGGGCAGCGTGCTGGTGGGCGAGGGCGACCTGATCACGCGCGCCCGGCGCATCCGCAAGATGCTGGGCGGCGGCCTGCGCCAGGTGGGCATCCTGGCCGCCGCCGGCCTGTACGCGCTGGAGCACAACGTCGGCCGGCTGGCCGATGACCACGCCAACGCCCGCCGCCTGGCCGAGGGTCTCTCGGCCTTCCCCGCCCTGACCGTCACCCCGCCCGACACCAACATCCTGTTCGTGGCCGTGGCGTCCGACGTGGCCGACGCCTTCAATGCCCACCTGAAGGTCCACGGCGTCGCCGTCACCAGCACCTATGGCATGCAGCGCTGGGTCACCCACCTGGATGTGGATACGGCGGCCGTGGACGCGGCGCTGGAGATCGTGGCGGCGTTTTTCCGTTAAGGAACTGCACGCTGAGCGGTTGAAGCGCCGCCACCGCCAACGCTACTCTGCCCCGAACCCGCGACTGGGCGCGGGCATGGTGCGGGGGTGGCCTTGGATCTTTCATCGTTCGTGGCGTCGTGGCAGGAATACAGCAAGTTCGTCATCGCGCTGTTCGCCATTCTGACCCCTTTCGCCGCCATCCCCATCTTCCTGGGATTGACCGAGGGCCGCAGCCAGCGGGAGCGTAACCTGATCGCCCAGCAGGCGGTGCTGACCGTGGCCACCGTCCTGATCGTCTCGGCCCTGGTGGGCGACCTGGTGCTGCGCCTGCTGGGCACCAGCCTGGACAGCTTCCGCGTGGGCGGCGGCCTGGTGCTGCTGCTGATCGCCCTGTCCATGCTGAACGCCAACGTTTCCGCCATGAAGCAGACGGAGGGCGAGGCCAGCGAGGCGGAGGGACGCAGCGCCATCGGCGTGGTGCCGCTGGGCCTGCCCCTGCTGGCCGGCCCCGGCGCCATCACCGCCGTCATCATCCAGATGCAGAAGGGCCACGGTCCCATCCATGGCGGCCTGATCATCGGCTGCATCGTCTTCGTTTGCCTGTTGCTGTGGGGGTCCCTGCGCCTGGCCGGCCCCATCGGCAACCGTCTGGGACAGATCGGCCTGAACATCATGAGCCGCCTGTTCGGCCTGCTGCTGGCCTCGGTCGCGGTGGAAACCATCGCCACCGGCCTGCGCAACCTGTTCCCCGGCCTGGCCGGCGCCGGCTGACTTCCCCTCATCGCCGCCATGGCGCACACTACCTGACTAGCGCCACGGCCCGAGGCCACGTCTCGGGCCTAGGACGCGACCGCGTCCGCCGGAGCATTTCGGGGAACGCAGTGGACTGAAATGCGAGGATAGCCAAGGCCACGGATGTGGCCGCCCGGCGCCTGAGGGAACAAGGTAAAACTCCATGATCCAGCCGGATGAGGTTCCCCCCACCGCCCGGGGCACCAACCTGTACATCGCTGACATCAACCTGCAGCGCCTGCTGGAACGGCGCGCGCCGGAGGAATTGCAGCGGCATGAGGATCGGCTGGCCGATTTCGGCGCCTGGGCCGGCGGCCCGCTGGATGAGCAGGCGGAATACACCGACCGCCACGCCAATCCACAGCACGTGCCCCAGCCTTACGGTCCCAATGGTCCTCAACCCGGCCACATCGTCTTCAACCCCCGTTACCTGGCCTGCCACGCCGAGGCCTATGCCCGGGGCGCCGTCGGCCTGCCGTATCAAAAGGGTGCATCGGGCCGGCACCTGGCCTGCTTCACCATGGGCTATCTGCTGAGCCAGGCGGACGTGTCCATCCATTGCCCCGTCACCATGACGGGCGCGGTGGCGCATGTGCTGAACACCGTGGCGCCCAGGGAGCTGCGCGACCGCTTCCTGCACGATCTCACCCGCATGGACGGCCAGGCGCTGTCAGGCGGCACCTGGGCGACGGAGCTGCACGGCGGGTCCGACGTGGGCGCCACCACCACGCGGGCGGTGAAGACGGGTGAGGCCTGGGCCCTGCACGGCCTGAAATGGTTCACCAGCAACGCGGGATCCGGCCTGGCCCTGGCCACCGCCCGGCCGAACGGCGCGCCCACGGGCGGCAAGGGGCTGGGCTGCTACCTGGTGCCCAGCCATCTGGAAGGTGGTGAGCCCAACGCCTACAGCGTCCGCCGCCTAAAGGAAAAGGTGGGCACGCGCGGCTTGGCCACGGCGGAGCTGGACCTCAATGGCGCCACCGCTTTCGAGGTGGCGGGACCGGGCGAGGGGCTGAAGGTCATGATGGCCGCCCTGGAGTACAGCCGCATCCACAACGCCGTCGCCTCCGCCGGCCTGCTGCGCCGCGCCTTCGTCGAATCGCTGGGCTGGTCGGCGCACCGCGCAGCGTTCGGCCAGACCGTCATCCATTACCCCATGGTGCAGGACCAGCTGCTGGACATGCAGATGGAATTGGAGGCGGCGGTGGCGCTGTCCTTCGAGTCGGTGTTCGCCTTCGACGCCCTGGCGACGGGGGCCCTGGCGACGGGGGCCCTGGCGACGGGGGCCAGCGATCCGGAACAGGGTGGCGACTGGCTGCGCCTGGTGACGGCGCTGGCCAAGTACCGCACCGCCGACCAGGCGGTGAAGGCCTGCCGCACGGCTGTCGAGATGGTGGGCGGCAACGGCTATACCGAGGAATTCCCCACCGCACGGCTTTACCGCGATTGCCTGGTGACCGCCGTGTGGGAGGGGCCGGCCAACATCCAGGCGCTGGAGCTGCTGCGCCTGGTGTCGGGCAAGCGGCCGGGCGACCAGATCTTCCTCGGCCGCGTGGGGGCCGCCCTGTCCGATCTGCCCCCACAGGCGGGCGATACCGCCGACCTGCTGGAAGGCGGCCTGGAGGAATGCCGGGCCGCCCTGTCCCACCTGCGCCGCAACCCGGACCAGGCGCCCCGCCACGGCCGGCGCCTGCTGGACCTGTTGTCCGACACCCTGGCCACGGCCCTGCTGTGCGAGGAGGCGGTGGCCGACCTGAAGCTGGGTGACAGCCGCAAGATGCTGGTCGCCAACCGTTTCGCCGCCCGCGTCCTGGCCCACCACAACCCCATCGCCACGGAGATGGAGCCGGCCCTGGCCGCGTTCGAGGACGTGATTCTGTATCAGCCGGTGGGGTGAACTAGATGGTAGAGTAGTTACGGGCCTCAGCTAAGACATCGATAGACCGCCCAAAGGTTGCTTCGAGTGCGTGGCGGTCGGTTTCAGCATTGAGTCCGAATAATTCATCCCTTAAGAGGGTTCGCGTCTCGAAAGCTGATGATACGTCTCGATGTTTGAATACTACTGCCGTTTTGGGCGACACGGGATAGTAGAGCGCGACATCATTACTTTGCGCCGGCAGCACCAGGTTGCGTATCGGCTGATCCCCGGTGATAAACTCTGTCCCTTCGGGCGCTGACAAGAATGCGAACTGAAATTCTTGTCGCTGCGCAAAAAGGCTCCAACCCATGCCTGTTACGGCAAACGTACGCAGGAGCGGCCAAGTCCGCTCCGCGATATCGCGGCGCTGATCGGGGAAGCCTTCCAGGTACTTTTGCTTCATTCGTTTGGTCCGCATCAGCTGCATGCCGATGAAATTAGAAAAGTTGAGTGCTTCTTTTTCGTCTTTCCAGAAACTGGCATCACGCTGCTTAAGACTATTCAGCACTCCAACTGATACCAAGGAGCGCTGATGGCGACTCTCACTGAGGGGATTCCCTTCAGGCGGATTTTCTGATTCACCAGAGCAAGCACAGAGGAGGCTTGCGATG